>CAYNOA010000093.1:0-7384 GCA_964398695.1 uncultured Enterococcus sp.
TCATTTCATTGGCATTATCAATAAAGAAAATACCCGGTTCGGCCGAATAGGTCGCACAAAACGTGATTAAATCCCATAACTCGCGCGCTTGAATCGTTTGATAGATTTTGACGCGGCGACCACTGGTTTCCCACTGTCTCACATCGCCGATTTCGGTCCAATTTTCATCATAGTCCTTCATTTCTTCTGTCGAATACTCATCGACTGCTGGAAAACGTAAAGCGTAGGGGGCATCTTTTTCGATTGCTTCCATAAATTCTTTCGTTAAGCAAACCGAAATATTAGCACCCGTTAAAAAGTCCGGGTTTTTGACGCTATAGGTACCCCCATCCATTAATTTTTGTTGACTTTGATGTAAAAAGGCGTTATTCGTTAAACCAAAATTGGCTTGGTACTGGATGAGTTTTTCTAGCGCTTCTTTTTCTCCCTCCGCTAAGGGGGTAAACTGTAATTTTTCTTCGGCTAAACGTTTAATCGTCGCATTTTTGGTCGTTTGAATTAAATAACGTAAAATTTGTGGATTTTGCATTTTCGCAATAATAAACTCAAAAATATCTGGATGCCAATCGGCCAACATAATCATTTGCGCCCCTCGTCGACTCCCGCCTTGTTCCACCAAATGGGTTAAATTGGCTAAATCATTGAGCCAAGAAACAGCGCCCGATGATTTCCCCTTGACGCCATGAACAATCGCGGCTTTGGGTCGGAGGGTTGAGCCGTTTGTTCCGACACCGCCACCGCGACTCATAATTTCCATGACTTCTTCGCGATGGCGCGCAATCCCACTCCGCGAATCTTCAATAAAAGGCATCACATAACAATTAAAATATGTTACTTGCGAATTCGTCCCAGCACCATATAAAACGCGACCGGCTGGAATGAGGTTTTGCTCGACGAGTTGCTCATAAAAAGCCGTAAAAGAAGCCGCAACTTTTGCTGGAGAACGCTCTTCTTTCGCAATTCCATGAGCGACTCGTTTGGCAATTTGCTCATAAAATAACTCGAGTGGCTTCTCCACTTCTGAACGATGCCGGACCACAAGCCCGCTTTGCATTTCAGTTACATCTGTTAAAGCACTCCGAAATTCCGCTTCCACTTCAATCGTTAACTCATCTGCTTGAATCGCTCGCACTTGCCCCAGACCCCGCGCAGGGTATTGCGGATCAGGCCGCGTCGTTAATACGACGACATCACCAATTTGAATGGTCTGTCCAAGGGAATCTTTGGCAGCATAGCGATCTAGCATAATTAAACGTGAAATCCCGGCAAAAGTTTGCTTCATTTCACTTGAAATTGGGTAAATCCCTGGAAATTCCGGGATAATATGATTTAACTGCGCAATTTGTTCGGCAGAATATTCTTTCAACATAAAACACACTCCTAAAACGATTTTGACACAATATATTGTGTTTATAACCTTATTATCACACTATATATTGTGTATTACAAGGTTGAATTTATTTATTTTTGTGCTAAAATATAAAAGATTTTACTTAATTTTTTCATGTGAAAAACCAAACGACCTTTGACCACTCACTGCTTTTTCTAGTATGATAAAGCGAAGTGGTTTTTTATGATTTTATTTAAAGTGACGGAAGTTTTTGGGGAGGAAAAACAATGCAAGAAAAGCAATTTAGCCGAAGAAAAATGATGCTCGCTTTATTTTTAAGCGGCTTATCGGGTTTTATTGATATTTTAGGCTTATTTGGAATTGGCGGGATGTTTTTATCTTTTATGAGTGGTAATTCTACTCGAATGGCCTTTTTTTTAGCCGAAGGAGATTTCCACCAAGCTTTGCCCTATCTATTGCTAATTTGCGGTTTTGTTTTCGGAGCTTTAGTAGGGGATTTGATTAAAAGCTTTTGGCGCAAACAAAAATTACTTTTGATTTTAATCATTGAAGTCGGCTTGCTTTTAACCAGTTTTTTAATGATTTCTTATAATTTAACGGACGAATGGTCTTATTTGCCACTCACCTTGGCGATGGGTATTCAAAACACGATTCAAATTGAAGTTGATGATAAAATTATTGGTCGAACCTTTTTCTCTGGTGTCCTCCACTCGCTTGGCGTCTCGATTTCGCAAGCATTACAAAAGAAAAAATCATGGCGTTCCGCTGGGATTGATTTTGCGATTTGGCTTGTGGCCGTTTCGGGTGCTTTTTTAGCAGGTTGGCTACAACCGAACATTCCCGTCACAACTTTGCTCTTAGGCATCTCAATTATTTTACTTTTTCTTATTTTTGTTATTATAATATTCAGTAGGCGTGAGAAGAAAGATTTTGTTACTTTACGCTGAGGATAAGGGGGAAGAAAATGAAACAAATTTTTGAAGATATTTTAAAACACAATGAAGCCTTTGTTGAAAACAAAGAGTATTTGCCTTATCAAACAGATAGCAACCCAAATAAAAAAATGGCCATTTTAACTTGTATGGATAGTCGTTTAACCGAACTATTGCCTGCCGCTTTAGGTATTAAAAATGGGGACGCAAAGATTATTAAAAATGCCGGGGGGATGATTACCAGTCCGGTGGGCTCAACCATTCGGAGTTTAATTGTCTCAGTCTATGCCTTTGATATTAAACAAATTATGGTAATCGGTCATGACGATTGTGGTATGAGCAACGTAGACAACTCACCTTTAATCGAAAAAATGAAAGAACGCGGCATTACGCAAGATGCTTTTGAAACCTTTGACACACCCAATTTTGACACTGCGCGTTGGTTAGAAGGTTTTGCTAATGTCGATCAATCTGTTGAAAAAACAGTAGAATCGATTCGCACGCACCCACTGATTTCAAAAGATGTTGAAGTGCGCGGCTTTGTGATCAATCCACATACAGGGAAATTGCGCGTGGTATGTTAGAGGAGTTTTACAGCAACAAATTATTTTTATAATCACTAAAAAAAGAAACTCAAGTACGATGATTGGGATTAAACAGCCAATCTTCATACTTGGGTTTTTAGTGATGCTTTTATTTCTATTACGATATCCTTGCTTTGAATCATATTAGAGTGAAGGAGACTCCTTAAAAATTTCTGGGCAAATCTATCAAGCTTAATTACATTGTACTTCCACGCAACTTCAATTTGGTTGCTAAAATAACACGTTTGGCAATTTTTCGTTGCGTTTCTATTTTCTCCATTAGTAATTCGACACTCGTTTCACCCATTAACTCCGTATAAACTTTCACTGAACTTAAGGTCGGATAGACATATTTTGCAATACTACTATCATTAAAACCGATTAAAGAAACTTCTTCAGGCACTTGGATTTGCGCTTCTTGCAAGGCTCTCAAGGCCCCCACTGCTAAGGGATCACTTGCTAAGAAAAAAGCACTTGGTAAATCTTCACCTAAATTTTTAATCGCTTGTTTCATTTGATGGTAGCCTGCCTCGACATTAAAATCACCTAAAAATTCGTACTTTTCTTGGTATAAATCAGAAAGTGAGGGAAGTGGTGTTCTTCGTTCATCAAATAACGATGCCTAACCGAGCATAGCCGATATTTCAAAGAATAGAAAAACTACCCGCCAAAAGTTGGCAGGTAGCTCTTAAGAATTTTCATTATATTTCCCTGTTCACTTGACGGGCGGTGCATCACTTTTTTCCGCAATAATCTTCGCGCCGTTTTTAATTTTTAATGTTAACAACAAACTCGCTCCTATCGACTAATTTTACTTGAATCCGATTGAACAAAGGCGGCAACTTCCTTTTCACTTAAACCTAACGCATCGCCTGCTACTGTATGTTTTAAAACAGTATTACCCGTTGCAAAGTCGATGATCGTTTGGGCATCATATCCCTTTAACAAGCCGTGTAAGACGCCCGCTGAAAAAGCATCGCCGCCGCCAATTCGATCGACAATATACGGAATATGATAGTTTTTTGAAGTATAATACCTTTGGTCAAGCCACAAGGTGCCCGTCAGATAATTTTCATCGCTCGAAATCACCTCACGACGCGTAGAATAGAAAACTTCAATATTCGGGTATTTTTCTTGCATTTTTTGATAGTAGTAAGCTAAGGCTTCTTCTTCCGATAGCTCCAAACTTGCGGCTTCTATCCCTAAAATATTAAGGGCATCAAGAGTCCCCATCGAACAATAATCCACATACGGTAAAATTTCCGCAAAAACGGCTCCTGCTTCTGCCAAACTCCAAAGTTTGCCACGATAGTTACTATCAAAAGAAACGAGCACCCCACGACTTTTGGCTGCTTTAACAAAGTCAATGGTCAATTGTGCAAGTGACGGGGATAAGGCCGGGGTAATGCCGGAAACATGAAACAAGGAAACTTGATCAAAAATGGCCTCATAGTCCCATTCATTTGCTTCAACTAGCGAAAAAGTCGAATATTTTCGATCATAAATCACCGAAGTCGCACGCGGTCCTGCACCTGTTTCAACAAAGTAGCTCCCCATCCGTCCTTCATCAAAGTGAATCTCATTGGTATTGACACCAAAACGTTTCAGTTGGTAAATGGCTCCTTGTCCAATCGCACTGTCGGGCAGTTTCGATACCAATTTGACTTCATGACCAAAACTAGACAAACCAATGGCCACGTTTGCTTCGCTGCCCCCGTAGTGTAAATTTAAAGAGGATGCTTGGCTTAGTTGCTCGCCTTGAGTCGTTGAATAGCGTAATAATAACTCACCTAAAGTTAAGACTTTACTCAATTTATTCACCTCGGATTTCGCGTAACTTGGTCATGTAAGCTTGGGCATTTTGGGTAACCACTTCAAAATTATCGCCGATTAAGCCACGGGTTAAATCACTACCAATCCCGACTGAAATTACGCCATTCTCAAACCATTCCGCCATATTGTCTAAGTTCACTCCACCGGTTGGCATTAAATTCACATACGGAAGAGGGCCTTTCACGTCTTTAATAAAACGAGAGCCAACAATATCTCCAGGGAAGACTTTAATAATATCGACGCCTGATTTTAAAGCCGTTGTGATTTCTGTAATTGTCATACAACCAGGCATATAAGGAATTTGGTATAAGTTACACATTGTTGCAACAGCTACATCAAAAGCTGGACTGACAATAAAATCCGCCCCACTTTCAATGGCTGCGCGAGCCGTTACCTGATCTAAAACCGTCCCTGCACCAACAACCACTGTCGGATCTTCTGCATAAAATTCTTTTAATTCCGCAATAATTTCACTCGCTTTTGGGGTAGTATAAGCCACTTCTAACGATTTTAAATCGCCTGCTACACTGGCTTTACAAATACCTAACCCTTGTTCTTTTGACTTGCCACGAATCACTGCCACGACACCATTTTCAACTACTTGATTTAAAGTTTTTACTTTTTTCATTCGAATCCTTCTTTCTTTTCATTGACGAAACGATACCAAAGTACCCCGATAAACATGACGATAATTGCCACCACAACTGCCGCAATACCGGCAAACACACTAAATTTTTCCGATAAAATACCGGTAATCGTTGGCATTAAAATGGCGCCAACGCCACCAATAATTAATAACCAGCCCATCGCCATTGGGTGTTGCTTGATGGAACTACCCGCAATGGTCATCGCAGTAGGATAAACACCGCCCATTGAAAACCCAAGGCCCACTACTGCCAATAAAATCATTTTTAAACTGGTACTACTTAATAACAAAAAGTAAAAGAGCGTCATTCCGAAACTAATTCCCGTAATTAAATTCCCTTTGGTAAAAAGATGGCCATAAAAGACACAAAATAAACGACCGAATAAAATGGCAATCCATAATAAAGAAGAAATCAATTGCGCTTGCGTCACTTGAAGAATATTCGCATCGATAAAATATTTCACCAACCAACCCGTAATCACCGATTCTGCACATAAGTAAAAGAATAAAATGACCACCGTATTGATAAATAAGGGGTCTTTAAAAAAAGCATAGTCTTTGACTTTTGGCTTAGTGGTTGAGATTTGATCGTCAACGTCCATTCGGCTAAACATGACTTGAGAAATCATAATCAAAACAATAATCAGACCCGCTACCCATTTCCAACCACTTGAACCAAACCAACGACCCGCACCGACGACTAAAAATGGCGAAATCAAGGCCCCAATCGCAAACGTACTATGCAGTAAATTCAGTGCGGCCGGGTCACTATGCGAAATATCATTGACCGTTTTATTATTAAAGTTTGAAATACTGCCGCGACTAATCCCGGTAAAGAAAAAGGCACTAATTAACAGCATTGGATTCCCAGTTACCATCATTAAGAAAAAACCAAGCATGACAAAACTACTTAAAAATAAAATTGATTTTTTCCGACCATAATAAACTGGCAAAATCCCAGCCACTAAACCGGCAATCAAATTCCCAAGTTGGTGTCCGGATAAAAGCAAACCACTCACCATATCACTGAGCTGATATTCGGTACTAATTAACGGAATAATTGCACCAAAAACCATCGCATAAAAACCATTGACAAAAAATATAAAATAACAACATAACAAAATATATTTATCCGAAGCACTCAATTCCTTGTATCTCATTTATCCCTATCCTATCGTATTCTATCGTCAAAAAAGCTAGGACTAAACTCAAAATTGACGTTTATCCTAGCCTAGTTAAATAAAGCCTGCACGCAATCTTTATTTAAAAAATTTTTAAGGTTGTTTCCCAATGTAGGCTAAAATTCCACCATCAACATATAATACATGGCCATTGACAAAATCCGATGCTTCAGAAGATAAGAAGACGGCTGCTCCTTGTAGATCCTCAACTGTTCCCCAACGGGCCGCTGGTGTTTTTGCAATAATGAAATCATTAAATGGGTGACCCTCTTCACGTAAGGGTGCTGTTTGTGGGGTTGCAATATAACCTGGTCCAATCCCATTACATTGGATATTGTGTCCGCCAAACTCTGAACAAATATTTTTGGTGAGCATTTTCAAACCGCCTTTTGCCGCTGCATAAGCACTAACAGTTTCGCGACCAAGTTCACTCATCATTGAACAAATGTTAATGATTTTTCCGTGACCTTTTTCAATCATCCCTGGTAAAACGGCTTTAGACATAATAAATTGACCGGTTAAATCAATGTCAATCACTTGACGGAAATCTTGGGCAGTCATTTCTAACATTGGAATACGTTTAATAATCCCAGCATTATTGACTAAAATATCAATTACGCCAACTTCGGCTTCAATTTGCTTCACAGCTGCCGCAACCGCCGCTTCATCTGTGATATCAAAAACATACCCTTTGGCATCAATACCTAATTTTTCATAATCAGCTTTGGCTTCGTCCACCGCTTCTTGTGTCAAGCTATTGTACACAATTTTGGCCCCGGCTTCAGCGAGTGCCGTTGCAATCCCAAAACCAATTCCATAAATCCCACCAGTGACTAAAGCAACTTTTCCGTCTAAAC
>CAYNOA010000094.1:0-7353 GCA_964398695.1 uncultured Enterococcus sp.
TACCATTGCAGGAGGGAGCTGTTTAGTCAATGGCTTGGAGAAATGAGGACTTAGTAGCCATCCAAGAAGCACGAATTCTAGTAGATACAGCGCAAGACGCGCAACTACTAATTAAAGAATATCAGCAAGATGATTTGGATCGGGTAATTTGGTCGGTTTTTCAAGCGTTGCCTATTCAAATTCCGAATTGGGTCGAGCAAGAGATTGCTGAGACCGCCTCAGGTAACCCGATTGATAAACAAACACTGCTAAATGATTTTTTAGACCAATGGCAAAAAGAATTAGCGGAGCAAAAATGTATCGGTGTTTTAAGCGAAGATTCCGCGAAACAAATTTTACAAGTGGGCGTTCCATTAGGGGTAGTGGTGGTGACTTTACCAATGGAAAATGTCATCTTAAATACACTTTATAGTTTAATTATTGGCATAAAGTCAGGAAATGCGACTATTTTAATCCCACATCGAAGAGCGTGTAAAATCACTAAAACTGTCTTTACTTTTATGAAAGAGTGTTGTGAAGCAGCTGGTTTTCCTAAAGGCGGTCTGGTCTGTTTGACAAATTTAGCCGAAGAAGGCCTGACAGAAATTTTCAATCATCCCCAGACTTCTTTAATTTTAGATATCGGTTGTCAAGAGCATGTCAATCAAACAGTGATTAATAAGCCGACTCTTTATGGAGGAACCGGTTCGACACCAGTATTTATTGAACGGACGGCCGATATTAAGCAAGCGGCCAAAGCGATAGTCAAAAGTTGTTCTTATGATAATGGGATTTTACCCGCAGCAGAACAATACTTAATTACTGAAGGGGTTATTGCAGCAAAAGCAAAAGATGAACTACTTCAAGCCGGGGCATATTTTATGAGCAAAGCAGAAGAAGAAAAGTTAATCCAACTGTTAGCGCCGCAAGAAAATCAGATTAATCCGCAGTGTATTGGAAAAAGTGCTCAATGGTTAGCACAAAAAGCAGATTTTACTGTGCCAGAACAAACGAAAGTTCTTGTTTCGGAACAACCATACATTTATGGAGAAAATCCATTTGCCAATGAAATGGCCTGTCCGATTTTAACTTTTTACCTTGAACCAGATTGGTTGCATGCTTGTGAAAAATCGATTCACTTGTTAAAAGAGCGGCGAAACGGGCATACACTAGCTATTCACTCAAAGAATCAACAAGTGATTCGCGAATTTGCTTTAAAGAAACCAGTGGGGCGAATGATCGTGAATGCACCCGCAAGTCTGGCGAGTTTAGGCTTTAATTCCCCTTTACCAATGTCAGTTGTTTTGGGCGGTTTAACAACAGGCAAAGGGATGAGTGCTGGTAATATCACCGCGGTTGATTTGACCTATGTACGAACGATTAGTTATCCACTAAAAGAAATAGAGGAAGCGTCATCTAGTGCAGAAAGTCATTTTTCCAGTTTAGAACGACAAGTATTAGAAAAAATATTAAAGAAATTAACGGAGAAATAGTTTCGTTTAAAAGTGAGGGAAATCAATGGATATCAAAGAGTTTTCGGCTAAATTAGCTGAAGCGACAAAAGAATTGAGCCATGAAGAAAGAGAAGCATTGATGAAGATGTTTGCTTCTGTATCAAGTGAGGTATCAAAAGAAGTTCCGTGTTTTGAGACTCTTTGTTCAGATGACACGCAAACAACGATACCAGATGGGATTACCCCGAGGTTAAAAGCTTTAAAAGATATTTATATGCAACACGTTCCATCAATTACCACCCATCGAGCAAGAGCGATTACTAAAATTGCTCAAGAAAATCCGGGAATGCCTAAAAGCTTATTACGTGCAAAATGCTTTAAATACTGCTGTGAGACGGCTCCTTTAGTCATCCAAGACCATGAATTAATTGTCGGTGCCCCAAATGGGTCTCCTCGTGCTGGCGCTTTTTCACCAGATATTGCTTGGCGCTGGATGGAAGAAGAATTGGATACCATCGGGACTAGAGCGCAAGACCCATTTTATATTTCAGAAGCAGATAAAAAAATTATGCGTGAAGAATTATTCCCGTTTTGGCAAGGAAAATCAGTTGATGAATATTGTGAAGACCAATATCGTGAAGCTGGACTCTGGGAATTATCTGGTGAGTCTTTTGTGTCAGATTGTTCTTACCATCAATTAAATGGTGGGGGAGATTCAAATCCAGGTTATGACGTTATCTTGATGGGTAAAGGAATGAATGATATCCAACAAGAAGCACAAGAACATTTGAGTCAGCTGAAATATGAAAATCCTGATGATATTGAAAAAATCTATTTTTACAAAGCTTTAATTGATACGGCAGAAGGTGTCAAAATCTATGCGAAGCGCTTATCTGATTATGCAGCTGAATTAGCTACGCAAGAAAGCAATCCAAAACGAAAAGCGGAATTACTTAAAATCGCTGAAATAAACGCCCGTGTTCCAGCGCAAAAACCAGAAACATTTTGGGAAGCGATTCAAGCAGTCTGGACAATTGAATCATTATTAGTTGTGGAAGAAAACCAAACGGGAATGTCTATTGGCCGAGTAGATCAATATATGTATCCATTCTTTAAAAATGATCTTGAAACGGGTCGTTTAACGGAGTTTCAAGCCTTTGAACTAGCTGGTTGTATGTTGATTAAAATGTCTGAGATGATGTGGGTTACAAGTGAGGGTGGGTCGAAGTTTTTTGCGGGCTATCAGCCATTTGTGAATATGTGTGTAGGTGGCGTCACGCGGCAAGGTTTAGATGCTACAAATGAGTTAACCTATCTTTTAATGGATGCGGTTCGCCATGTGAAAATCTATCAACCATCGTTAGCCTGTCGGATTCATAGTCGTTCTCCGCGAGCCTACTTGAAAAAAATTGTCGAAGTTGTTCGTGCCGGCATGGGCTTTCCAGCTTGTCACTTTGATGATACTCATATCAAAATGATGCTCGCTAAAGGGGTATCGATTGAAGATGCAAGAGACTATTGCTTAATGGGTTGTGTAGAACCGCAAAAATCAGGTCGTTTATACCAATGGACCTCAACAGCCTATACCCAATGGCCAATTTGTATTGAGTTAGTTTTAAACCATGGGGTGCCTTTATGGTATGGCAAAAAAGTTTGTCCGGATATGGGAGATTTAGCTCAATTTAAAACTTATAAACAATTTGAAGAAGCAGTGAAAGCGCAAATTAAATATATTACAAAATTATCAAGTGTGGCAACCGTTATCTCACAACGTGTTCACCGGGAGTTAGCACCAAAACCATTGATGTCCTTGATGTATGAGGGCTGTATGGAAAAAGGTTGCGATGTTTCTGCTGGAGGAGCGATGTACAACTTTGGACCAGGAGTGGTCTGGTCTGGGTTAGCTACTTATGCCGATTCAATGGCTGCCATTAAAAAGCTCGTTTACGATGGGAAGAAATACACATTAGCTCAATTAAACGAGGCCTTAAAAGCTGATTTTGAAGGATATGAACAACTTAGAACGGATTGCTTGAATGCACCAAAATATGGGAACGATGATGATTATGCGGATTTAATTGCAGCCGATTTAGTGAACTTTACGGAAGCTGAACACCGTCAATATAAGACTTTGTATTCTGTTTTAAGCCATGGAACATTGTCAATTTCAAATAACACGCCATTTGGCCAGTTAACGGGTGCATCTGCTAATGGGCGTAAGGCTTGGGTGCCACTTTCTGATGGAATTAGTCCCACGCAAGGAGCAGACTTTAAAGGACCGACTGCGATTATCAAATCGGTTTCAAAAATGTCTAATGATAGCATGAATATTGGAATGGTTCACAACTTTAAAATTATGGCAGGACTCTTAGATACACCTGAAGGCGAAGAAAGTTTAATTACATTACTTAAGACGGCATGTCATCTAGGTAATGGTGAAATGCAGTTTAACTATTTGGATAATCAGACGATGATCGATGCACAAAAGCATCCTGAGCAATATCGCGATTTGATTGTTCGTGTGGCTGGCTACAGCGCCTTTTTCGTTGAGTTATGTAAAGACGTACAAGATGAAATTATCAGCCGCACCATGCTGACTAAATTTTAATAACAATGGGCAGGAGTTGAAATAAATGAGTAGTCTAGGCGTGGAAAAAATTGAAAGACAAGCGATGGTTTTTAATGTGCAAAAGTATAGCCTTTATGATGGACCAGGTATTCGCACGATTGTTTTTTTTAAAGGTTGTCCGCTACGTTGTCAGTGGTGTGCCAATCCAGAAGGCATCGAACGTAAATATCAAGTGATGTATAAGGAAAGTTTGTGCAGTGATTGTACCGCCTGTATCGATGTCTGTCCAATGGGAATCCACTATATGGACGAAAATGGTCATCACCAAGTTCATCGTGATAAAGCCTGTAATGGTTGTCGAAAGTGTGTTGAAATTTGTCCAATGAATGCCCTGCATATTACTGGCCAATTAAAGTCGATTTCAGAATTAATGGAAGTCATTCATGAAGATGATACTTTTTATGAAATGTCTGGTGGCGGAGTAACGTTGAGCGGGGGAGAATGTACCGCTCAACCTGAAACCGCACTCGCTTTACTACGAGCTTGTAAAGAAGACGGTATTAATACAGCGATTGAAACTTGTGGTCATTCGCGTATGGATCGGTTGATGGCGATTGCGGAATATGTTGATTTGTTTCTCTATGATTTAAAACATATGAACCCCATTCGCCACAATGAGTTGACCGGAATTAGCAATGAGAAAATCTTAGCGAATTTACAAGAACTTTTGCTTAAAGGGCATCAAGTTAAAATCCGTATGCCGATGTTGAAGCAGATTAATGATAGTCAGGAAGAAATTCAAGCGATTATTGATTTTCTTTTGCCATATAAAGATTACCCTAATTTTCAAGGAATCGATTTATTACCTTATCATAAATTAGGGGTCAATAAATACGGCCAACTCGGTATGGAATACCCGATTGATGGCGATCCTTCGTTATTAGAATCTGATTTGGACCGAATTGAAGGTTGGATTAAAAATTATGATTTCCCCGTTAAGGTTGTTAGACATTAAGGAGGCGGTAGATGGTGGAAAGAGGTGCCCAACGCGTCATTGAAGAATCGGTGCCAGGAAAACAAGTTACGCTAGCGCACGTGATTGCCTCGCCAATTGCCGAAGTTTATGAAGCAATTGGCGTCGAAGGGCAAGGGGCGATTGGAATTTTGACCATTTCTCCTTTTGAAACGGCGATTATCGCGGCAGATGTCGCAGCCAAGGCGGCAGATATCACTATCGGGTTCCTAGATCGTTTCACGGGTTCAGTCGTCATTAGTGGCGATGTTCAAAGTGTGACTGTGGCTCTTCAAGAAGTGACTCAGGTGTTACATACAAAGTTGAATTTTGAAGTCGTTGAAGTGAGCATTACATGAAGAAGCGATTGATGATTATCGGACCAAAAGATAGTGGTAAAACAACCATTGCCCGGCAAATTGAAAAAGACGGTTTGCCACTTCGTAAAGTTCAAAATGTTGTCTACGGTCCGAAAACGATTGATGTCCCAGGAGTATATTTAGAGAGTCCTTGGATGCATAAACATATTATTGCTTTACAACAAAGTGCTCAAAAAATCATCGTTTTAATGCCAATCAATGGCAAAAAGAAAAGTTACCCACCAGGCTTTATGAATGTTTTTCGCCTACCTCACATAGGTATCATCACGCACGATGGAGGAGAAATCAGTGAAATGGCTTATCAAAAAGCAAGGGAACAATTACACGAAATAGGGGTAAAAGAACCGTATTGGATGATTGATCTAAGTAACGCGAATGATTTATTGGACTTTGTTGAAAAAAATGAATAAGAGAGGAGTGATTGCTAAAATGGCAACTTTTAAAATGCCAACTAAAATTTATTTAGGTTTAAACTCAATCGAAGCGCTTCGCGAGATTAAAGTAAACAAAGTTCTGATTATCTGTGATCCTTTTATGGTCCAATCAAACAAAGTTAGTCGGATTACCGATTTACTTAATGAAAATGAGCAACAATATTGCATTTTTTCTGAGATTGTACCCGATCCAACCATTGAAGTCGTAACTCAAGGAGTGGCTCAAGCGGCTGATTTTACCCCTGAAGCAATCATCGCTTTAGGTGGTGGATCGGCACTAGATACTGCTAAGGTAGTTCGGTATATTTACCAAATGGCTGTAGGAAATCAAGACTTACCGTTAATTTGTATTCCAACAACGAGTGGAACTGGTAGTGAAGTGACCTCGTTTGCGGTAATTTCTGATCCGCAAGTCGATGGTAAATATGCTTTAGTTGATGATACGATGATTCCTGAGGTGGCGATTTTAGATCCCGAGTTTACTTTAACGGTACCTGCGCAAGTGACCGCAGATACTGGAATGGACGTCTTAACACATAGTTTAGAAGCGTATGTTTCGACAGCTGCCAATGATTTCACCGATGCTTGTGCTGAAAAAGCGATGCGGATAATTTTTGAAAATCTGGTGGAAGTTACAAAGCAGGGGGGAGACGTCGTTTTAAGAGAAAAAATCCACAATGCTTCTTGTTTAGCCGGAATTGCTTTTAGTGAAGCTTCATTAGGAATTTGTCATAGCTTAGCACATGCACTAGGTGGAAAATTTCATATTCCTCATGGTCGGGCAAATACGATGCTTTTACCTCATGTCATTGCCTATAATGCTGGCCTTGATTTAGAAAAAGACTTATTAAGTTTAGCAAAATATCAAGCAGCCGCTAATTTACTAGGGATTCAAGCAGGAACGAAACGAGCCACGGTACATCGTTTGATTGCTAGTATCACACAAAAATCCAAAGTAATGCAAATGCCGCAATCGATTCAAGCTTTTGGAATTAATGACGCAGATTTTATTGCAGCAATTCCTGAAATGGCGGTAAAGGCGATGCAAGATAAATGTACCTTGACAAATCCAAGAAAACCCAAACAAGAAGAGTTGGAAGCTTTGTATCTGAGGTTGTTAAAAGGGGGATATTGATGTACTTTATCACCGAAAATGAACTGAAAGCGCGAATGCGTCATTCCGCTATTAAGCAGTTTCATCTATCCCAAGATGAACGGCTAACCCCAGAAGCAAGGCAGTTTCTACTAGATAAAAAAATTTCCCTTCATTTTGAAGATGAAGCAACAGTAGGAGAAACAAGTCAAGTGCTACTGACAAATCAAAGTTCAAGTTGGCGAAACTATTTTTGGGAACTTTTGGAAATTGAATTACTAGAAGCGGCAAAGTTAGCTGCGAAAACGCAATTTTCTATTAGCCAAGAATTATTTGATTTAGCTCAGCAACTACTTGAGTTAAAAAAGCTAGAATTAGAAGCGAGTCCAAGTGATTCAGCAGTTGAAATTAATCATTTACCACCACTTAAAC
>CAYNOA010000095.1:0-6263 GCA_964398695.1 uncultured Enterococcus sp.
AATAGTATATATAGTAGTTAAGGAGATAGTTATGAAAGAAACAAAAGTAAAAGTCGTCGTAGCAGATCCATCTGCATTAGGTTTATTTGGTTTAGCAATTGTAACGCTTGTGGCCTCTTCTCAAAAATTAGGTTTAACTTCAGGTGTATCCTTGGTTTTACCTTGGGCAATCTTTTTAGGCGCGTCTGCCCAATTGATGGCTTCAATTAATGATTTTAAACATAACAATACCTTTGGAGCGACAGCTTTTGGTGCTTATGCCTTCTTTTGGTATGCAATGGGCTTTGCTTGGTTGGAGCAAAATGGGGTGTTTGGCCCAACGTTAGCAGCGCAAGCCGATACAAAGCAATTGGGGATGGCATTTTTAGGTTATTTAATTTTCACTTTATTTATGACAATTGGCGCGATGGAAACACATAAAGTCTTATTTACAATTTTTGTTTTAATTGACTTCTTATTCTTAGGTTTAGCCGCTTCTTCTTTTGGTGTGATGGAACACGCGATGCATCAATTGGCTGCTTACTCTGAATTAGCCATTGCCATTGTTTCTTTTTATGGTTGTGGAGCTGCCGTTTTAAATACTCATTTTGAACGTGAATTTTTACCAGTTGGAAAACCATTTGGGATTTTTAAAAAATAATCATAAACAAGGGGCTGTGACCGAAAATCATAGCCCTTTTGTTATGCAGGAATGTCTGATGATAATCGGTTGCCCAAAGTTTGCTCAAAGTAAAACGTTTTTGGGCAACCCTTCTTTTTTCATGCAGTCTTTTTTGCATCTGAGCGTGAATCTTAGTATAATAATAATGCTTTTTAAGATTTCTTGAAAGAAGTGAATCAATGAAATGGAGAGTATAAAATGACTAACAATTTTTGGGCAAACTTACCAAAGCCTTTTTTTATTTTAGCCCCAATGGAAGACGTGACTGATGTGGTTTTTCGGCATGTCGTAAAAACCGCCGGAGCACCAGATGTATTTTTTACCGAATTTGCCAACTCAGATAGCTTTTGCCACACAGAAGGGAAAGACAGTGTGCGGGGGCGTTTGTTTTTTACAGAAGACGAGCAGCCCATCGTTGCTCATATTTGGGGTGATAATCCAGCACATTTTAAAGAAATGAGTTTACGTTTAGCGGAGATGGGCTTTCAAGGCATTGATCTTAATATGGGCTGTCCGGTACCTAACGTGGCTAGGCGTGGCAAAGGCAGTGGCTTGATATTAAGACCTGAAGTTGCGGCTGAGTTGATTCAAGCGGCCAAAGCAGGTGGTTTACCGGTGAGTGTCAAAACACGAATTGGCTATAGCGAGACTGCAGAACTCGAAGCTTGGATTCGTCATCTTTTAAAACAAGACATTGCGAACTTATCGATTCATTTACGTACAAGAAAAGAAATGAGTAAAGTTGCTGCTCACTGGGAAATGATTCCGCAAATTATGGCGCTTCGCGATGAAATAGCGCCCAATACTCTGATTACAATTAATGGGGATATTGCGGATCGTCAAAAAGGGCTCGAACTTGCCGAACAATACGGCGTGGACGGGATTATGATTGGACGTGGGATTTTTAAAAATCCTTATGCGTTTGAAAAAGAAGCCAAACAACACACAAGCCATGAATTGCTTGGCTTATTGCGAATGCAGTTGGACTTACAGGATGAATATGCGGAATTGATTCCGCGTTCGATTGTTGGTTTACATCGTTTCTTTAAAATTTATGTGAAGGGATTTCCTGGAGCGAGTGACTTGCGTGTTCGTTTAATGAATACGAAATCAACCGATGAAGTTCGAGTAATTTTAGATGATTTTCAAATTGGAAAACAAGAAGGAGAATAAAGATGACTTTTGAAGAAATCTTACCATACTTAAAACAAGGAGCAAAAATTATTCGTGCCGGCTGGAGTGGTTTCGAATTATATGTCACCTTAGTTACCGATGCGGAATTTGATTGCTGTCCCGTCACCCCTTATTTTTTAATTAAGACATCAGATGAAGGATTTTCAAGTTTTGCACCGACTGTTTGCGATATTTTAGCCAATGATTGGAAAGTTGTTGAGGGATGAGTGAATTCGAACAAAAAGTCGTTTTTGTGACCGGTGCGGCTTCTGGAATTGGACAAGCGCAAGCACAGGCTTTTTTAGCAGAAGGTGCGTATGTCTTTGGCGTGGATTGTCAAAGTGATTTTGGCCCTTTAGTCAATGATGAATTTTTTCAAAGTTATTGTGCAGATTTAAGCCGACTGAAAGACTGTCAAGCAGCGGTGAATGCTTGTCAGAAAAAGTTTGGTTCGATTGATATTTTGCTGAATACAGCCGGTATTTTAGATGCTTATCGTAATTTAGAAGAAACTGATTTTGATTTATGGCATCAAGTGCTTGCTACCAATTTAAATAGTCTATTTTATTTAACGAAACTTTGGCTTCCTTTGATGTTAGAAAAAGAACACGCAACAATTATTAACATGGCCTCGATTGCTGGTTTGGTTGCTGGAGGTGGGGGGATTGCTTACACCACGTCGAAACATGCGATTGTTGGCTTCACAAAGCAACTTGCTCTTGATTATGCGGATCAAGGATTGCATGTCAATGCCATTGCACCAGGCGCGATTCATACCCCAATGAATGCTGCGGACTTTGCTGGAGATGGTGAAATAGCCCAAAAAGTAGCAAGCGAAACACCGCTCAAACGTTGGGCACAACCAGCAGAAGTAGCCCAGTTAACACTTTTTCTAGCTAGTCAACGTGCAAGTTATCTGCAAGGGAATATTGTTCCAATTGATGGTGGTTGGCTTTTGAAGTAAAAAAGACTGTTCAAATGAAAAAAAATCCGTTATGATAATTGACAGTGGTCTTAACCACACTACGGCACTTCAATCCTTTGGTCGTAGTTATTAACGAGGTTCAACCTTGTAAAGGAGAATATCAGATGAATACAGAAGAAACAAAAGTAGCCAGTCGTTGGACGGCTCACGAAACGGCTAAAATGGCGCTTGTGACGAGTCTTTATGTTGTAATGACCGTCTTTTTGTCAGTAATCAGCTTTGGTGCTGTACAAATCCGCTTTTCCGAGATGTTTAATTACTTGGCGCTGTATAATCGACGCTATATTTGGTCTGTAACAATTGGGGTGGCCATTGCCAATTTAGCCTCACCAAATGGCTTAATTGATGTCGTGGTCGGAAGTGTTGGAACCTTGGTTGTGTTAATCGTTAATCAGCAACTAACTAAAAAAATCAAAAACATGAAACATAAAATGATTGTTACCGCAATTGTTTTTGCAGTTTCAATGTTTCTGGTTGCCGGACAACTAACGATACTCTACCAAATGCCATTTTTTTATAATTGGCTGATAATAGGGATTGGTGAACTTCTTTCGATGACCGTTGGAGGCATCATTATCTACTATGTCGGTAAAAAAATTGATTTAACGAAATAAATAGAAAATTCAAAACTCATCTTGGATTGAAGGATGAGTTTTTTTGCCGAAAAAAGGTGAAAATCTACTGTTCAATCCTATCTTCAAAAGCGCTTTATTTGCCATGATATGCTAAAATAATAGCAAAGAAACACTTTTTAATTTTGCTTAATTACTATTTTACAGGAGGCGACTAGTTGATTCGTTAAAGTTAAAACGGAAAAATTCTTACAACTAGTTATTACGAAACAAGAGAAAAAACCGATTGAAGTGGCGCTATTGTACTCTTTAGTAAATTGCTGTAGCTGATGAAGAAAGGAGGGAAATAACATGAAAACGAATCGTTGGGGATTATATTTGTTGGTAGCGGTTATTTTTTTAGTTGGTTGTGCCTCAAATGAAAATGGCGATAAGGTGAAAGTTAAAAAGGATGAAGTAAAAGTTGAGTCAAAAGACGGGACGAAAGCAACAATCAAAACCGACAAAGAAGGAACGGTTAAAATCCAAGGAGAAGATGCGGAAGGCAATGAAACGAATGTCGAAATCACTTCTGATGCTAAAAAAATTCCCGCTGATTTTCCAAAAGAGATTCCTATTCCTAAACAAGGAGAAATAACAAGTTCAAGTAGTATAAAAACTGATGACGGTCAAGTTCTTCAAGTGGTTTATGAAATTGATGAAAAGGATATGAATGCTAATAGCTTAGTTGAGCTCTATAAAAATTTTTTAACCGAGAATAATTATACGATTGAATTAGAGATGACCATCGAAGAAATGGTTCAAATAACGGCTACTAAAACAGAAAATACCTTTTTCCAAATAGTGATTAGTCAAGAAGAAGGAAAACCAATCCAAGTGATGTTAATGTATACAGTTTCAACAAAATAATTAAATTTGACTAGCATAAGTCTAGCTAGACGTTACCTAGTGGTGGTTACGAATAAAAAAAAGGAGATTTAGCGGATGCGTTGTGATTGGGCGAACGATGGGATACTTGAACAAAAGTATCATGATGAAGAATGGGGAAAAGAAGTACACGATGAAACAAAACTATTTGAAATGCTTGTTTTAGAAAGTATGCAAGCCGGCTTGAGTTGGTCAACCATTCTAAAAAAAAGAGCAGGTTTGCGAGTAGCTTTTGACGAGTTTAACTATCATAAAATTGCTACTTACGATGAAATAAAATTTCAAAGGTTAATGGAAAATCCTCAAATTATTCGCCATCCTTTAAAAATAAAAGCGGTCATTTACAATGCACAAACTTTTATGCGCATTCAAGAACAATATGGCAGTTTTGATCGATATTTTTGGGATTTTAATCACCAGGAAATCATAATGAATCAGTGGGAAACACTAGAACAAGTCCCAACCCAAACCAGTTTATCACAGCAAATTGCGAAAAAAATGAAAAAAGATGGTTTCAAATTCATTGGTGCCACTAGCATCTACTCATTTATGCAAGCCATCGGTATGGTTAATGATCACTTAACTTGTTGTACATTTAAAGAAAGAAAAGAGGCTAATTGATGAACGAAGAAGTACTCCTAGTTCTTTTAAAAGAACGTTTCAATCAAAATATGCATCGTCACCCAGAAATTCATTGGGTACAAGTAGAAGACGTGTTACGCAATAACCAAAAACTTTTTTTATCCGTTTCTCAGATGGAAGCAACGGGAGGAGAGCCGGATGTTGTTTTAGTCCCCCATGCCTTAAATTCCCTGTATTTCATTGATTGTTCAACAGAAAGCCCAGCTGGCCGGCGCAGTACTTGCTACGATCAAGAAGCTCTGAATCAACGCAAAAAAAACAAACCGGAAAGTAGTGCTCAAGAAGTAGCAAACAGCTTGGGAATCTCGTTATTAACAGAAGAAGATTATTTATTTTTACAACAGCTTGGTGATTTTGATTGTAAAACCTCAAGTTGGCTTCAAACCCCTCGGGAAATACGAGAATTAGGTGGCGCTTTATTTGGCGATAAGCGCTTCAATCGTGCATTTATCTACCATAATAATGCCGATTCCTACTATAGTGCGCGTGGTTTTCGAGGGAAGGTTTTGATTACTAACTAAAAGAAAATGTGCCAAGAATCATTTTTCTCTGAGCAATTGGAGGTAGGAAACGGTACAAGCGAACAAGCAATTTTTTCGATTGAGCAACTTTAGTCTCTTGTAAAAAAAACCGACTCTGGGCATCCATTTCGCAAAAACAGTTCATGCGTAGATTAGAGGGCGGTGATGTGTGTCACAGCCCTTCTAACTAATTTAGGCGCTCATCATTCTTCCTTTATAGGTGAGTGATGAGTGCCTAAATTTTCCTTCCAAACTAGTCCCTGCTAACCAAATAATCATTTCATTAAGATAGTTCATTATGCAGAATGACGCTACCAATAATCGGTAATAAAATAATGAAGATAAGCTTTTTATCTCAACTCTTTTGTGGTATGATAGTCCAGTTGAAATTGAATTTTTATTCAATAATACTAGAGAGGATGAATATATTGTGCGTGTAAAAAAAATCATTATTACCTTTTTTTCATTGTTTTTATTTTTAGGGGCATTACTACCAACCATACCTGTTTCAGCTGTTGAGGACAAAGATCCTTATTATGATGCGATTATTCAAAGAGGCAGTTTAGTCGTTGGCTTATCGCCAGATTATGCACCTTATGAGTTTTATGCAGAAGTGGATGGTAAACAAACGATTGTCGGTTTTGATATTTCCGTTGCTCAAAAAATTGCAGATGATTTAGGGGTAGATTTAGTGATTGAACCCATGGGCTTTGATGCCTTACTTGGAGCCCTTAAAACAGGGAAAATCGCATGACCGACAAGGTGTCAAATCGGAAATCGTC
>CAYNOA010000095.1:6273-7346 GCA_964398695.1 uncultured Enterococcus sp.
GGATGTCGCCAACTCCTGAACGGTTAAAGGAAGTGAGTTTTTCTAAATCGTATATGACGATTGAACAAAAAATGCTTATCCGTAAAGAAAATCAAGCAAAATTGACTTCCCTGGTTGATTTTGTTGGATTATCGGTTGCGGTTCAAAAGCAATCAACGCAAGAAGAGCTTGCCCTTAGCGAATTACCTGAAACAAAAGTAATTTCTTTGCAAAAAATTCCTGATGTCGTTATGAATTTAAAAAATGAAAAAGTCGAGGGTGCTATTTTAGAAGGGCCCGTTGCTCAAGGTTATGTCGATCGCCACAAGGATATTGTGTATTCGGATGTTACTTTTGCGGATGCTAGTAAAGAAGTGGCCGTCGCTTTTTCTAAAAATGCCCCCCAACTAGAAGCAAGTATTAACCAAAGCATTACTGAGATTCTTGATAAGAATTTACTTGAAACATATCAAAAAGAAGCCAATCAGTGGCTTTTACAAGATGAAAAAGGTTTTTTTGCGAAATATTATCCTTACTATCTTAAAGGTGCAGGTTATACGATTTTGCTGGCTTTAATAGGGGTGCTTTTTGGGACGGCACTCGGTGGTTTGCTCGCTTTAATGAAACTAGCAAAAAATAAATTATTACGTATATTAGCAACTGTTTATATTGAATATGTGCGTGGGACACCTTTACTTGTCCAAATTTTTATTGTGTACTTTGGAACAGGGATTTTAGGTGTGGAAGTATCGCGTGTAGCCGCTGGTTGTATTGCACTTTCAATCAACAGTGGGGCTTATGTTGCTGAAATTATCCGTGCAGGAATCAATGCCGTCAATAAAGGGCAATTAGAAGCGGCTCGTTCTTTAGGTATGACGCAAGCGCAGGCGATGCGATTTATTATTTTACCACAGGCAATTAAAAATATTTTACCAGCACTAGGCAACGAATTTGTAACGGTCATAAAAGAATCTTCTGTTGTCTCAGTGATTGGGGTGTCAGAATTAATTTTCCAAGCGGGCAATGTCCAAGGAGCTAGCTTCAAGCCATTCTTGCCTTATGTAGTGGTTTCTTTAATTTACTTTGTCTTAACC
>CAYNOA010000096.1:0-7338 GCA_964398695.1 uncultured Enterococcus sp.
GTGAAATAAAAATTGGGTTCATTTATACACTAGGTGCACAAAGCATTCCGACAAAAGTTTACCATTTTAAACAAATTCCAGAGAATGAACGGATTCGCTTTCGCTTTTCTCAAGGAAATTCGCATGAGATCATTGAGTTGCTCTTAAAAAATCAAATCGACTTAGGTTTTTGCTCAAAAGTACACGTAGATTCTGAATTACAATTTGATTTATTCTCGAAAGAAGAACTTGTATTAGTCGTACCAGAAAATCATCCATTAGCTGCTTATGAAATAATCGACCTTCATAAAGCAAATGCTTTTCCATATATTTATTACCATAAAAATAGTGGCTTACGTCCTTTTTTAGATCAAGTGATTCAAACGCTCAATCTTGATTTGAAAATTATTTATGAGTTAGAAGAAGATCATAGTATTCTTGGATTTGTCAGTGCTGGCTTTGGTATTGCGTTAATGCCAGAGATTGTTTCGATTTCTGCTTATCCAGTAAAGAAAATAAAAATTAGCAATGTTTTGCCTGAAAGAAAAATTTATTTAGTAAGTAAGAAACATCCAGCGCTACCACATGTCGTTCAAAAATTTAAAAACTTTTGTTTGACCAATTCAATTTCTGAATCTCACGATTAAAAACTTTACAATTCAAGCGATTTGTAAAATAAATCCAACCAGCAATTTTTATTTCGCTTGTTGGACTGTTTAATTGTTAAATCACAACTTTCTTATAAAATAAAATTAAAAGAGTTTCAAAAGCATTCAATTATATGCTATATTATTAAGGACGTTTGAATTTTTTTGAAACGAGGATTGAAAATGAAATTAGCAGTTGTTACTGATAGCACCGCTTTTTTGTCAGATAAAATAAAAAACTCGCCCAATTTATTTGTTATTCCAATACCAGTTATTTTGGATGGGAAAATTTAGCAGATGCTTATTATGAATTATTGAAAAATAGCAAAGAATTTCCGACCACTTCCCAACCGGCTTTAGGCGAAGTACTAGAACTTTATCAAAATATTGCCAGTCAAGGGTATGATACAATTATTAGCATCCACTTATCTAGCGGCATTTCGGGTTTTGTCAGAAATATAAATACGATTATTGATTTTGACTCAAAAGTGAAAGTCATTGCGTATGATTCTAAAATTACAAGTATTCCGATGGGGCATATGGTTGAAGTAGCTCTTGAGATGGCTGAACAAGGGAAACCGCTTGAAGAAATTATCAACAAACTGGATGCTATCCGTGCGAGTGTTTCTGGTTATATTATTGTGGATGATTTAAACAATTTGGTTCGTGGTGGCCGGTTAACGAATGGGGCGGCTTTAGTGGCCGGTTTACTAAAGATTAAACCTATTTTAACTTTTTCAGATGGCGAAATTGTTCTATTTGAAAAAATTCGTTCTAGCAAAAAAGCTTTTGCAAGACTAGAGGAAATTATTGGTCAGCGAATCGACGAATTAAATCAACCGGTTCAAGTAAGTGTGATTCATGCCAATAATTTAAAAGTCGCATTAGAAGAAAAAGAGAAATTAGAAAAGCGCTATCCAGGTATTGCCGTCAAAATTGCCCATTTTGGTCCGGTTATTGGGACTCATTTAGGTGAAAAAGCATTAGCTTTCACCATTACCATTGATTAATTTTCAACAACTCAAAACAAACTAACTGTTTTTAGGATCAGTTAGTTTGTTTTATTTTTTTATTAGCGTGGATGTCCTGTAAAGATGAGAGATGAGAGAGCAGAAAATTTCGCCTGTGAAATCGTTATTTATAAATTGTATAATTATGCATCAAATATTCTGCATAGAGAATAAACTTTACAATTAGTGGTTCAATCGTTTATAATTTTACTATTACTATTTTTTAGGTAAAAAATGAAGGAGGTAAATTATGATTGAGTTTAAAAATGTTGAGAAGTACTATGGGGACTTTCATGCGTTAAAAAATATCAATTTGAATATTTCAAAGGGTGAAGTCGTCGTCGTGATTGGACCTTCTGGCTCAGGAAAAAGTACCATGCTGCGCTGTATCAATGCACTCGAAGAAATCACAACTGGTGAATTACTCGTTGAAGGGGTGAATTTAAAGGATAAAAAAACGAACCTAAATGAGGTACGCAAAAATTTAGGGATGGTTTTCCAACACTTTAATTTATACCCACATCGCACAGTATTAGATAATATTACTTTAGCACCAATGAAAGTTGCCAAAAAATCAAAGGAAGAAGCACAGAAAAAGGCGGAAGAATTATTAGCCAAAGTCGGCATGTTAGATAAAAAAGCTGCCTACCCTTCACAACTATCGGGTGGGCAACAACAACGAATAGCGATTGCTCGAAGCTTAGCCATGGAACCAGATATTATGTTATTTGATGAACCAACTTCAGCGCTTGATCCAGAAATGGTCGGAGAAGTACTTGAAGTAATGAAAAGTTTAGCTAGCGAAGAAGGGATGACCATGGTCGTTGTTACCCACGAAATGGGATTTGCTCGTGAGATGGCGGATCGAATTATTTTTATGGCAGATGGTGAAATACTCGAAGACCGAGAAGCAGAAGCCTTTTTTGAAAATCCTCAAGAGATTCGAGCACAACAATTCTTAAGTAAGATTATTTCACACTAAAATTAAGAATAGGGGGGATTTATTTGAAAATGAAACGACTGATACTTTTAGTGGGACTCACTTTAGGATTTATTTTTATGACAAGTTGCAAGAACCAAGGAATTGCGGAGCAAAATATTTTAGAGCGAGTGGAAGAAACGCAAAAAATCGTTTGGGGTGTAAAAAACGATACACGTTTATTTGGGTTAATGAATATTGAAACGAGAGAAGTCGAAGGTTTTGATATTGATATTGCCAAAGCATTAACAAAAGAAATCTTAGGACCTGACGGAAAAGCAGAATTTGTTGAAGTAACTTCTAAAACACGAATTCCCTTACTAAAAAATGGCAACATTGACGCAATTATCGCCACCATGACGATTAGTGAAGAACGCTTAAAGCAAGTTGATTTTTCAGATGTTTATTTTGCAGCTGGGCAATCCCTCTTAGTTAAAAAGGGGAGTTCTATTACGGGTGTGGAAAGCTTAGATGAAACAAAGACCGTTTTAGCGGTTAAAGGATCCACTTCCGCACTAAACATTCGTGAGCATGCGCCAAAAGCCAAAATTTTAGAATTAGAAAATTATGCGGAGGCCTTCACGGCTTTACAATCGGGTCAAGGCGACGCAATGACCACGGATAATGCCATTTTGCTAGGTATGGCAGAAGAAAATCCCGACTATACTTTAGCAGGGGACATTTTTACCGATGAACCATATGGAATTGCCATTAACAAAAACCAACAAGATTTTTTAAATGCCGTTAATTTGGCATTAGAAACAATTAAAGAAAATGGGACTTACCAAGAGATATTTGATCATTGGTTCCCATCTGTTAATAACTAATTAAAGGAGGTTAGATCTATCATGGTCGAATTATTATTAAACAATCGTGAATTAATCTTCCTTGGATTAAAAACAACCTTGCTTGCCAGTGTTATTGGATTAATAGGGAGTTTAATTATTGGAACGATAATGGCGATTATTCAAGTCTCACCACTTAAAGTGGTGAAAAAGATTGCAGCCGCCTATGTTGAATTTTTTAGAAATATTCCTTTACTGGTGATTGTGATGTTTTTCTTTGTAGTTGCGCCAATTTATGGCTTTGCCTTTGATGGCTTCTGGGCTGGGACACTGGGCCTAATTTTATATACTTCCGCTTTTGTCGCGGATACGATTCGAGCAGGGATTGAAGGAATCCCGAAAGGTCAGATGGAAGCTGGCCGTTCAACCGGCTTAACTTATGTTGAAACGATGTGGTATATTATTTTGCCGCAAGCTTATAAAATCGTGTTGCCACCACTAGGCAACCAGTTTATTAACTTAGTAAAAAATTCATCGATTTTAGCAATGGTTACCGGTGTGGACTTAATGTATCAAGGCGATTTAATTGCTAGTACTACTTTTCAAACGATTGAAACCTATACATTAATTGGTCTGATTTATTTATGTATCACGTTACCGATTTCTTATTTAATGAGATATTTAGAAGATCACTATACTTTAAAGAACTAAAGGGGGGAGTAAGATGGATTTTTTAGCAGCATATTCATGGATTAATATCCGGTTTTTATTAGACGGCTTACTCGTAACCTTACAAGTCGCGATTGTTTCGATTGTTTTAAGTTTTTTAATCGGGGGTGTTTTAGGAACTTTACGGTTCATGAAAATTCCAATTGTTTCCAATATTGTAATGGTTATTGTCGATGTGATTCGCAATTTGCCTTTACTGTTAATTATCTTCTTTACGTATTTTGCTCTACCAAAAATCGGAATTCAATTCAGTATTTTTTGGTCAGCCGTGGTTGCTATGACCATCTTTGAATCAGCGATGTTGTCCGAAATTATTCGAGCAGGTCTAGTAGCCGTTCCAAAAGGCCAAATGGAAGCTGGGCGCTCAACGGGCTTAAGTTATTTAGCGACCTTGTATTACATTATTTTTCCGCAAAGCATTAAATTAATGCTACCACCGCTAGTCAGTCAATTTATCTCTTTGATTCGCGATACCTCGCTTGCTGTAATTATCTCATTACCTGAATTAACTCATAATGCAAAAATCATTTATGCACAAGAACCGACCGCTGTTTTACCCATGTTTGTAGCTATGGCCGCTATTTACTTTGCTGTTTGTTATTCCTTATCTGTATTCTCAAAAAGATTAGAGAGAAAATGGGCTGTTTAAGTAGTCAACAACCATTCATTGGTTTTAAGCAGACAAAGCTTGATGTCTGACAAAAACAAAGAAAAGAAGCGACCTTTAAAAAGTGTTCGCTTCTTTTCTTTGTTTCATAAGGTAATTAAACTGATTAGAGGGTATAATGGCCTTATATAGAGCAATGGAGGGGGTTTGAAATGATTGAATTTAATGACTTAGCCGATTATTTAAAATGTGGTTTAGATTTTACTGATCTTTTTGAAGAAGAAATGTTTCATTATCTATTAAAGCGGGATGGGAAAATTTATTTCGATCCAAAAACAAAAATGATGTGCGATATTAATGGAACGCCTGTTTACTTTGTTGAACAAACTTATCAGGGGAATCAAACGTTTTTATAATAAATACCGTAAATCCAGACTTACGCGATAAGGTTCTTTATTAAGGGCTGTTTAAACACAACAAATCATAGCAACTAGTGATTGCTAAAAATAATAAATATTGGAGTTGTTTCTTATTTGAACTAACAAAAATCTTAGTGCTTGAAAATTTCGAAATACTTGCCGGACAAATAAGTTTGGCTGCATTTTTCTTGGAGCTAATAAAATTTTCATATTGTCCAATTGTCTAAGTCAGTGCAAGGTGGTTATTTTAAAGAGCACTTGTAAGCAATTTATTTTTTAGGTATTCTTTAAAAAACTACAAAGATACTAAAAATAAATGCTTTTAATCGTTCTTTAAAGCATTTTTACATTATTTACGCGAAAAGAGTATTTATAGGCTTAAAAGATGATAAAAGGGAGGTGAAAAATAGAAACACTGAGAGTTTCTATTTTCGGAGTAACTTTATATAATGTATATTATGTAAACTAAAATATAAATAAAATAAACTTGTCTAAAAAATCGCTTCTTTTGGTTTTTCCCTCCCTCTTTTCAGTAAAAAACGACTCATTCATTCACTAGAAAGCAAAAAGTTCCCCTAAATATTAATTTATAACAAAAAAAGGGAATGAAATGCATAAATTTGTTAAATTGTCTAATGATTCTAGTTTCTGACAGTAACAATTTTGCGTAATTAAAATTTTATTACAAAACTCATATCCAGCTTATAGTACATAATAAAGCCGAATTTAATTCAAAAAGTTGTTTAGAACTTATTTGTACAAAGATGTTCTAAACAACTTTCGAGTAATTTATTAGTGATAACTTTATTCGGATGTAGTTTGTTATATAAAATCATCAAACGCCATTATATTGTGTATTTTACAAGACTTTCTATACAATGTCATCATATTCAAACGAAAAACGTCATAAATCTTTCTAATTAGATTCTTCATCTTCAGTTAGTTAAAAATATCGAATTTAGCTAAAAGCTCTTTTAGGTTTTTAACGTCCCAAGGTAAAAGTTCAGCGATAGTTAATCCAACAATTTCGGAAGTTTTGGAAATACCGGCCATCGTTTCAGATAATTGCTGAAGGGACATTTTCCCTCCAACTGCTCCAAAATTTTCTATTAACGGTTCTGCAAAATAAATCATTCTAAATTCATTGGGATCTAAAACATCTAAATCTAAATGAATGGCCACGTACTCAAAGTTATTTTCTTTTATCCACGTTTTTATTTCGTTAATTGTTAAAGGCTTTTCTGCTTGGATTTTGTAATTAAGATTCATATCTTCTAATAGTAAAATTTCATTTTTATTTGGTTGTTGTAGACCAACATATAAAACAGAACTCGAAGTAAAGGGATTTTTTACTAGAGAAGCTAACTCTGAATCTCCTTTACCTAATAAGTTTCCTAAAACCATAGCATGTTCATGATTAAAAACTTCAGGATTTGAAATGTCAGGGTGAGCGTCAATCCAAATAATTCCTAATTTATCTTGATATTTTCCATGTAAATAATCAAACGGAACTTGTGAAACCAAACAATCCCCACCTAAAGTAATAATTTTATCGGGATTTGCCAATTCTAATTTTTGTTGGACCTCTAATGCTAAATCTTTTAAATCAGATTGTGCTACTACTTTATTAGTCTTTTCTTTCAGTGGAAATTTTGGTTCTTCCATAGAGATCATAATTTCTTTGTGGCTTTCGTTTTTTGGTGCTAACCATGTAAGTAGTTGCGAACCTAAAAAATAGGTTGGGTTATTTCCCCCTTGCCATTCGGGAAACGTTAATCGAACGGTTGTGGTCATTTTTATACAGTCTCCTTTCAAAAATCAAATAAGTATTTCTCCGTTAGAAGCTATCACCTCTTTATACCATTCAAAGCTTTGTTTCTTATAACGTTTTAGTGTACCGCTACCATCATCGGTTTTATCAACGTATATGAAACCATAACGTTTTGACATTTGACAAGTGGTATTACTTACAATATCAATGGGGCCCCAGGCTGTATAACCGATTACATCCACCCCGTCTTCAATAGCTAATGCTACTTGTTTCAAGTGAGTATTCAAGTATTCTATTCTATAAGAGTCTTTAACAGTTTTTTGACCGTTATCCAAAGTAATTAATTCATCCTTAGCTCCTAACCCATTTTCTACGATAAACAAAGGCAATTGATATCGATCATATAATACAT
>CAYNOA010000097.1:0-7266 GCA_964398695.1 uncultured Enterococcus sp.
TTGCACCGTTTTTACTGGTACCAATTCCATCTTTGTATCAAGTTTTTCGATTGCTAGTTTTGCTTCTTCATAATTTGACAAAATACCTGGAAATTGTTTTTTCATCTCATCGGTTATTTCATCATCAGGAGCAAAAAAGATATCCATGCCAGCCGCACTGGCACTCGCTACTTTTTTATCAATCCCACCAATTCTCCCAACGATTCCCCTTGTATCAATCGTTCCAGTCCCGGCAATTTTGCGGTTCTGGCGCAAATTCTCTTGTGTCAATTGTTCATAAATCTGTAGGGTAAACATCAAGCCCGCGGAAGGTCCGCCAATGTTTTCAACGTGAAAATCAATTTTTTCTGCTGAAGAAATTTCTGTATGATCGACTAAAGAAATGCCAATCCCTGCTTTTTGGTTCGTTGAAAGTTCAATGAGCTTACCTTTAGCTACTTCTTCTTCTCCTTGATGCATAAACGTAATCGTAACTTCTTCTCCGATGGCTTTACTTTGGACATAATCCATAAATTCCTGAGAGCTTTTAAAAGTCTTTCCATCTACTTGCGTCACGGTATCCCCCACCTGGACCTTATCAATAAAATTTGATAAAGGATCCACATGCATCACATAGACGCCTTTAAATTCAAAAGTGAAGGGTTTATTTGCAAGCGTTAACGCTTGTTCAATCGCACTATTTTGAGAAGAAGTCATATAATATTGTTGCATTTGATTATACTCTTCATCCGTTGCATCCCCAAAGAATTCCTTTTCACTAATAATTTCTGAAAATGGATCAAATTTCGCTTGCAATGCCCTTAATACCGTTGCTTGATACACACCAACTGACGTTAATGAAAAAGAGCCGGGCTCTTCATCTTTTTGATCATTCACCGTGATTAGTTCATTTAACGCAATCGTTGAACCCGGTCTTTCAATATAATAAGGAATAGGCAAGAATACACTTGCTGCAAGCAATAAAGCCGCCAATCCTAGAAGGACATAGCTAATCCGTGCTTTCTTTTTCATCTGATTTCCTCTTCTTTTCCATCATCATTTGATACACATTTTTTGGTAAATATGCTTGGACATTGCCATCAAATAGCAATACTTCTTTAATTAAACTTGAACTAATATGACTATACTGTGACTGTGCCAATAAAAAGACTGTTTCAATTTCTGGTGCAAGATGTTGGTTCATTTCCATAATTTCCCGCTCGTATTCATAGTCTTTTATGCTCCGAATTCCCCGCAATAAAAAGTTGGCGCCGAGGCGTTTGGCCGCAATGACCGTGAGGTCTGTTTCTTGCGCAACCACGCTAACGTTTGGAATATCCATAACCGCTTCTTGCACAAGGGTTAATTTTTCTTCCATTGTAAAAAAAGAAGATTTATTACTATTCACAAAAACACCGACAACTAATTCATCAAAAAGTTTTGCGCCACGTCGAATCGTTTCTAAATGCCCCATAGTCAATGGATCAAAACTACCTGGAAATAACGCTTTTTTCATTATTTATGCCTCGTTTCTATAAATCGTTACTGCAGAAATACCATAGACTTGCTGGCGAATTCGAGTCAAGTTTAAAATATTTTCAGGCAATTGTACGCTTTTATCCGTTTCACAAACAATCATTGCTGCTGAATTCAACAACTTTCCTTCAATAATTTTTTCAATTTGCGTCACAATTTCTTGCTTTGCGTAAGGTGGGTCTAACAAAATGAGATCAAACGAACGCTTCTCCAATGAAAGGCGTTTAATTGCTTGATTGGCATCCATCTTTAATGTTTCAAACTTTTCTGGCTCTTTTGTAATTTGAATATTTTCTTGAATAATTTTCATCGCTTGAAAATTTCGATCCACACAAACCGCCTCATCCATTCCACGCGAAATTGCTTCGATTGCTAAGCCACCACTTCCTGCAAATAAGTCAAGGACTTGCCCACCTTCAAAATAAGGACCAATGATATTAAAAATCGATTCTTTCACTTTATCACTCGTTGGACGAGTATTGTCTCCTGTTAAGCTTTTTAATTTTCTGCCGCGATATTCACCGGATACAACGCGCATCATTTTTCCCTCCACAAAAGAAAAGACCACTTTAGGCAAGATTCCTACAAAGTTGTCTTTTCTTTTTTATCGATTTATACTTCTTCTGCCAATTGAATTACTGGGCTTTCTGCTTCATTTTCATAATCAGGTTCATCTTGAACTTGAAAAGCCGCTTTTGTGCCAATTTTTTCAGCAAAATTCATTTCAATATCCGGTCGATAAGACGGCTGAACCTCACGTACAAAATGCAAACGATTCATTTTTATCATCGTGTCTTCAACTGCTTCTTCATTGACATAGACAACAACATACTTCATTTTATGCGAAACAAAATGAATCGTTCCGAAACGTCTCAGGTTTTTCAGTTGACGTAAGCTGTAAACCCAAACGATTAGGCCTCTTCTTTTTTGAATGGTAAACTCATCCATGGGAGCATCCTCCTTTACAACCAGATTTCGATTCAAAAAACGGATTCCCCGTTTCAACAATAATATCTTCTGAAAAAATACCCGCTACTTTTAAACTAATTTCATCTAGCAGTCCTTGTAATTGTGTTTCCGCTAGACGATACTGAGCAACGAGTGGATGCAAATCCAAGGCCCGTTTACTTTTTCTTACGGCCCGTTGCTTTTCACGATAATCCGGGGCATATTTCCCATAGCTTTCAATTTGTTCAAAATTCACTTTATGCTTAGTAAATTCCTTACGTAAAGTAAACACTTCTGAATCTTGATACATTGCTTTCTTCGCTTGAATATATTCTGTAAAAGAAGGGCTCTTAATAATTTGATTTACCAATTGCTCAACTTGATCTTCAATCGCAAAAAAATGATCATTGTAAATCAATGGTTGTCACCACTTTCCACTGTTTTATTCACTTCTTGGAATAAGACTAACATATTTTCTTTTGAAAAGGCAATCCCTACAGCTTCTGATTTTTCAGAAAACAAATGAGGGACTAAATAAGGGTTACTATACCAAGATAAAATCGTGAAAATTGGATCATACACCGGCATCTCAAAATGGCCATAAAATATTTTATGGTCATAATCTTTTAACAATACAGCTAACTCTTGGTTACTTAAAAACCATCTTTGTTGTTCCGCATTTTCTTGAATTCGTAAGTAACTTTTCAAGCGCTCGGTTGAAATAATTTCTTCCGGACTTTCCAAGAAGCTCGTTAACAGCTCTTCGGTTGTATATCGTAGTGTTGGTTGATTTTCATAAAGCGGGAAAGCAAACTCATTTCGCAAAATTTGCATGAATCGATGACTTTTTTCACTTTTTTGGGCATCAATGCTTATCCAATTGGCTGCTTCATTCACATCAAAAAACAAGGGCAACCCTTCAATTAAATTAAACGGGGCTAATTTTAAAAGTGTTTGAGCATCTAAATACATCATCGCATAAACTGCCGTATTATTTTTTTGTTGATCAAAAAAAAGAATCGCAAAAGTGGCATTATCAAAAGCCATTAAGGGACGATAATTTAGATCATCTTCCATTAGCTCAAAACTATATTTTTCATGATTATACTCAAATTGAATATTGGGTGAAATCACATAATCTTGGAGCACATCCGAAATGGTCATGCCAATTTGGAAAGGATTGCTTTCAATTTGATCATGACCAACAAATTTCACACTCGTAATTTGACCACTTATTGTGGTTACTTCAAAAAAAGAAGTCGCCCCATATTGATAAAGATGGTTTTTAAACCCGAAGCCTGAGTCCGTTACTTGCTCAGCAATTCCATATTCCTTTTCAAATGCATCAATGTCTTGCCCGATATAAAGAGCTAAACCCGATGCTGGAATCAACTCCGTGTTTAAAGAAGTAGAAGGAGGTTGTTGGGAACGAGGGCGATTGCTTGTTGTTTCTGATAACCTTTGGTAGGTTAATACCGGCTGTAAATAAACAACAAGCAAACAACCCATAAATATACTAATAAATAGTAGTATCTGACGCTTCACCTTAACCCTCCTCAATTTTTTAGTTATCTTTCTTTTAATTCCATTAATAAATCGCCTGACAAGATTGCCTCTCCTGCTTCAACGTAAATACTACCCACGACACCGTCAAAACGCGCTTCAATTGACGTCTCCATCTTCATCGCTTCCGTTACCATTAAAGTATCACCGCGCTTCACTTTATCGCCTTTATTAACTAATACTTGTAAGACTGAACCTGACATTGTTGCCCCAATCTGCTCTTTATTACTTGGTTCAACTTTACGTTTAGTTTGAACGGTGCTCTTAATTGAACTATCACGAACAACAATCTCGCGGCGTTGCCCGTTTAAGTTAAAGAAGATGGTTCGATTCCCTTCTAAATCTGGTTTACCAATATCATCCAAACGAATAATTAGCACTTTGCCTTTTTCAATTTCAACATCAATTCTTTCACCAATACGCATCCCACTGAAGAAAGTCGGAGTATCGAGAACTTTGACATCGGCAAATTGATCATAGGCTTTGCGGTAGCCTAAGAAAACTTCTGGGTACATTAAGTAACTCAAAATTTCTTCTTTCTTTGGTTCATAACCAATTAAAGCGGCTAATTCTAATTTTACTTTATCAAAGTTCACCGCTTTGGCTCTTAAGCCAGGGCGTTCCGTATAAGCTGGACGATTTTTTAAGATAATTTGTTGTAATTTCACTGGGAAGCCACCAACTGGTTGACCTAAATCGCCCTGAAAGAACGTCACAACCGACTCAGGGAAGCTAATTTCTTCGCCTTTTTCGTAGATATCTTCTTCCGTTAAATCATTTTGGACCATAAATAGCGCCATGTCTCCAACTACTTTAGAAGAAGGCGTCACTTTGACAATATCACCAAACATCATGTTTACTGTTCGATACATTTTAGTGATTTCATCCCAACGTTCGCCTAGGCCAACCGCTTTGGCTTGTTGCTGTAAGTTTGAATATTGTCCTCCTGGCATCTCATGCGCATAAACTTCCGTTTGTGGCGCATTTAAGCCATTTTCAAATGGACGATAATAAGGACGGACATCTTCCCAGTAATGATTTAATTTTTGAACTTTTTCAATTTCAATATCTGGTACGCGTTTACCGTTGACTAAAGCATAGTACAAACTACTTAAACTTGGTTGACTCGTGTGACTACTCATCGCACTCATCGCCACGTCGACAATATCGACACCGGCCGTTACTGCAGCAGAATAAGTAATAATGCCATTCCCGCTCGTATCGTGTGTGTGTAGGTGAATGGGTAGATCAATCGCAGCTTTTAACTCACTGACTAAACGATAAGACGCTTGTGGTTTTAGCAACCCAGCCATATCTTTAATCGCAATTGTATGCGCGCCTAGTGCTTGTAATTCTTTGGCCATCTCAATATAGTATTGCACATCGTATTTGGCACGGCTTGGATCATTAATGTCTCCGGTATAACAAATCGCGGCTTCCGCGATTTTACCCGTATCTCGAACTGCTTGAATACTTTTTTCCATCTGTGGGATCCAGTTTAAACTATCGAAAATTCGGAAGACATCAATTCCTTGGATAGCCGCTTCATTAATAAATTCTACCAAAACGTTATCCGGGTAGTTTGAATAACCAACCGCATTAGAACCTCTAAACAGCATTTGTAGCAAAGTATTTGGCATTCGTTTACGTAAGGTGCGTAGTCTTTCCCATGGATCTTCCGTTAAGAAGCGATAAGAAACGTCAAAAGTTGCACCGCCCCACATTTCGCTCGAGAACAATTGAGGGATGGCTTGTTCTGTTTGGCTTGCAATGGCTGCAATATCTTTTGTTCGCACACGTGTTGCTAATAAGCTTTGATGCGCATCACGAAAAGTTGTATCGGTTAATAACACATTCTTTTGATCTTTCACCCAAGCAACAACGGCCGCTGCTCCTTCTTCATCTAAAATATTTTTAGCAGAACGAAAGGCTGGTAGGCTGTCAAGTTTTTTCGGTAGGCGGGGCAAATCAAAGTGCTTTTTCGGTTGTTTTTCAATTCCAGGAAAACCATTAACCGTAATTTCTGCAATGTATTTCATTGTTTTATTCCCACGATCACGCATTTGTGGGAATTCAAATAATTCTGGGGTTGTATCAATAAAAGTCGTTTTTGCTAACCCAGATTGAAATTCTGGGTGTTTAATCACATTGCGCATAAACGGAATATTCGTTTCAACGCCACGAATTCTAAATTCACGTAAACAGCGCTCCATTTTTTGTGTCGCTTGGGCATAGGTGCCCCCATGCGTACATACTTTTACAAGTAAAGAATCAAAGTATGGCGTAACGACCGCTCCAGCATAGGCATTTCCAACGTCTAAACGAACCCCAAAACCACCTGGTGAACGATAGGTATCGATTTTACCGGTATCAGGTAAAAAGTCATTTAGTGGATCTTCTGTTGTAATTCGACATTGAATCGCTGACCCTTCATACCTTAGTTTATCTTGCGTTGGAATTCCGATTTCTTTATGGATATCTTTTCCTTGAGCAATCAAGATTTGGCTTGTTACAATATCGACATCCGTAATCATTTCTGTAATCGTATGTTCCACTTGGACACGTGGGTTGACCTCAATAAAGTAGAATTGATTGCCTTCAACTAAAAACTCAACGGTACCGGCATTAATATAGCCCACATGTTTCATTAATTGAACGGCTGCTTGACAAATTTTCTCCCGTTGTTCGTCATCCATTGAAACACAAGGTGCGACTTCCACTACCTTTTGATGACGACGTTGAACCGAGCAGTCTCGCTCAAATAAGTGAATCACGTTTCCATGCGTATCCCCTAAAATTTGAACTTCAATGTGTTTTGGTTGACTAATGTATTTCTCAACATAAACTTCATCACTACCAAAAGCCGCTTTCGCTTCACTTTTCGCACGATTATAACCCTCTTTTGCTTCTTGCTCATTGTGAGCCACTCGCATCCCACGACCACCGCCACCTAATGCAGCTTTAATCATGACTGGGTAACCATACTCTTTGGCAAAAGCTAACACTTCATCGACTGTTTCTACTGGGCCGTCTGAACCAGGAATCGACTGAATCCCTGCTTCAAGTGCCGCTTGCTTGGCTTTGATTTTATCCCCAAAAATATCTAAATGATGAATACTTGGACCAATAAAAATTAACCCTTCTTCCGCACAGCGTTTCGCAAATTCTAAGTTTTCTGATAAAAAACCATAACCTGGGTGGATCGCTTCTGCTCCAGAATCTTTAGCAATTCGAATAATA
>CAYNOA010000098.1:0-2677 GCA_964398695.1 uncultured Enterococcus sp.
ACTTACTAGTTACTTTACCAGCGGCTTATGCCTTGTCTCGACCAGACTTTTATGGGCACCGTACATTTACAACGTTCTTATTAATTACCATGTTTGTAAGTGGTGGCTTAATTCCAAGTTACTTACTAATTAAAAACTTAGGCATGTTAAATACGGTTTGGGCTTTGGTTTTACCAGGTGCGGCTTCGGTTTATAACATCGTCGTAACAAGAACATTCTTCCAATCAACGATTCCTCGTGAAATGGAAGAAGCAGCCATTATTGATGGTTGTTCTGACTTTAAATTATTCATGAAAATCGTATTACCATTGTCAACACCAATCATTGCGGTTATGGCCTTGTTCTATGGGGTTGGACACTGGAACGGCTTCTTCAGCGCTTTAATTTACTTATCAGATAAATCAATGTATCCATTGCAAATGGTCTTACGTGAAATCTTAGTCTTACAAGATATGTCATCAAACTCAATTGGTGGAACCATGACTTCTGAAATGGCAGAATTAATGTATTCGAAACAACAATTAGCAGCGGTCATTAAATACGGTGTCATGATCGTATCAACTTTACCAATCATTGCGGTTTATCCATTCTTACAAAAATACTTTGTTAAAGGTATGATGGTAGGTTCCGTTAAAGGATAAGATCTAAATTAGTTTAAAACGGCCTGTGCCGATTTAATAATAATCTTTTCGAAGGGGAGAAAGAGATGAAAAAAACGAAAGTATTAATGGGTTTATTCGCATGCGGAATGTTACTTGCAGCATGCGGCAACGGCGGCTCTGATAAAAAGGCAGGTTCAGACGTTGAATTAGGAACAGCAGGAGAATTCCCAATTGTGAAAGAAAAACTTTCAATGACAATGATGGGTCCTGGTACTGGAGCGGCAGAATGGAAAGATATGGCTGTTTTCAAAACAATGGCTGAACAATCAAATATTGATTTTACTTTCACGACACCGCCAATGGCTGACTTTGCTACAAAATTAAACTTAGCTTTCGCTTCGGGCGATTTAGCGGACGTTTTATTTGGAACCGATTCAAACTCATTAACAGCTGCAATGGAAATGGACTATGGAAAACAAGGAATCCTAGTACCAATTGAAGATTTAATTGCAGACAATATGCCAAACTTTAATAAAATTTTAGAAGAAAACCCTGAAATTCGTAAATCAATTACGACACCAGATGGTCACATTTACTCATTACCAATGATTCACCGTGGAAACACCGCAATTTGGCCTCGTGGACCAGTATGGTATAACGGCGAATGGTTAAAAGCTTTAAATGTTACTGAATTACCAAAAACAGTCGATGAGTTCTACGACTTATTAGTTCGTATGCGTGATGAAGATCCAAACGGTAACGGTAAAGCCGATGAAATTCCATTGACGGACGTTAAAATGGATTCAACTCGTCCATGGTTAATGTCTGCATTTGGTATTACTGAACGTGGAATTGAAGAAATTGACGGCGAAGTTATTTATACACCAATCTCAGAAAACTACAAAGAGTTCGTAACCTTCATGAACAAATTGTATTCTGAAAAATTATTAGACCCTGAAGTATATTCTCAAGCAGATGAGCAAAAGAAAGCGAAAGGTCAAAATAACCAAATCGGTTTATTCCCAGACTGGTTCTCATTCTTTACAACAGGCCGTAAAGAAACAGAAGCAATCATTGACCCGATGTTTGGCCCATTAACTTCTGACATTTCACCAGAACCAGTTATGCCAGCAAGTACACGTATGGCTCGTGCAACATTTGCGATTACAAGCAAAAACCCTTCACCAGAAGCAACTTTACGTTGGGTTGACTACTTCTACAGCAAAGAAGGTTCTGACTTCTTAAACGTTGGACCAGAAGGCGCATTCTGGGAGTATGCAAAAAATGATGCCGGTGAACAAGTCCGCGTCTTTACTAAAGATGTTGACCCAGCCGACTCAGAAACAGCTCGTTCAAAAGTAACACCAAACTACGGAATTACGGTTCCAACAATGGGCTTCCCAAGCGATCCAGCAATGTCAGTTAGAGCAAATGCAAACGATGCACCAGATACAACTTTCCAAGACTTCATTACTGAAGAAACAGAAACAAAGATTACCCCATTTGCTAAAGTATCATTCCCATTATTATACTTAACTTCTGAAGAGTCAGATAAAGTTCGTGATAGCGCAACTGACTTGAAGACTTATGTTGAACAAATGGAAGCGAAATTTATCACTGGTGTAGAACCATTATCTAACTGGGATAAATACGTAGAAACTATCCAAGGCATGGGCGTGGAAGACTATGTAAAAGTTTACCAAGGTGCTTATGACCGTTGGGCAAGTGCTGAATAATTTGTTTTAATCAAGAAAGGGTTGCCTTTCTTTCATTGAAAAAGTAAAGATTTAGAGTTTTTTTCTCTAATTCTTTACTTTTTTCTTTTGAATTTAGAACTTTTGTGAATTCTTAGTGTTTTTTTATATTTTTTAGCTAAAATTTAAGGCTATTTTATGTTAAGCTACCCTTAGTAGTTTTAAAGGGGGCTTCATTTTTATGAAAGAAATGCGTGGAATCATCAAAGGAAGTTATGTTTTAGGTCAAAGGATGATTGACGGCTTATATTTACAATTTTTATTTATTTTGTACACCTTAAGAGGAGGCATTGTCTTAGGTGTATTTCCAGCCTTAGCTGC
>CAYNOA010000098.1:2687-7173 GCA_964398695.1 uncultured Enterococcus sp.
TTATCTCTTTATTATTCGTGGAAAAGATCAAGTGAAAATTCCTGTTTCTTTTAAAGAATTTTATTTTAAATATTTTAAAATGAGTAATTATTTGGGTTATACGATGTTGGGTCTGTGCTTGTTTTTAGCTTTTGATTTAAGAATTTCCAAACTCTATATCCAATCACCAGTCATTCATTATGGCTTAATTTTAATCTTAATTTTAGTCTTTGGTGCCTGTCTGTTTGTATTTCCGACCTTATGTCGTTATGAATTGTCTTACAAACAATACGTGCGTCAAGCAGTCGGCTTGTTTTTTACCAACCTGACCGAATCGATTGCCATGTTAATCGGTGCTTTTTTAGTGATTGGCTTATATGTTGCTTTTCCTATTTTACTCATTATTGCCGGGGTGCCTTTATTTGTTTTTCCAGTGATGTGGTTTGCCCTTCAAGGAATGAAAAAGATTGAAGGAAAGGTTGAATCTTTATGAGAAAACCGTCCTTTTCCTTGAGTAAAATTCGGTTTGAATTTAAGAAGAAAACCTTTTATCGTTATGTCCTGTCTTACTTGTTGGCGTTTTCATTGCCTTTTTCTATTGCTTCGATTATTTGGTATCAAACATCAACGACGAGTATTAATGACCAAATCGATTTATCGGCTAAAAATCAGTTACTTCAAGTGCAATCCATCATGTCCGGGAACTTGACGAAACTGGATTTAATTACTAAACAAATGGGTTACAATAGCCTTTTAACGGAGAAAATGGCAACGCATCCATATTACGCTTCCGAGATGATTAAAGAACTCCAACGTTACAAAATCTATGGCAGTTTAATTGAAGAATTATATCTTTATTATTATGATATGCCTGATCAGATGTTTTCTTCAAATGGCAAATTAGATATGGCGACGTTTATTCAACGACGCTATGATTATTTTTTGTTTGATGAGTCGCAACTAAGGGCTGCTTTAGAAACCAATGCACCGTCGATTCATACGGTTCCTAAGGCGCAGATGGCCGATGAACTTGGCTTAATGAGTTATTTCGTGCCACTAGTGACGCCAGAAGGACAACCTTATGGCACGGTTATGTATACGATGAAAATGACCGATATTCAACAAGCACTCAATCAAGCCGTGAACCAAGAAGCAGGGCAGGTCTTGATGCTTAATAGCGAAAGTCGTTTACTGGCTTCTTCATCCCAGGAGCAAATTCCTGATTTTATGAATAGCTCAAAAAAAATTGAAGCACTTCTAATGAAATCAAGCATTCGGACGTCTGAAGGACTGTACCGGGTAAGCGTGGTGGAAGACAAAGATTTTGGCATTCGCTATGTTTCATTGACGGATTCTAGCTTAGCTTTAAAAGAGGTGAAGCGTGCCCGTATGCAATCGATGGTGTTTGTGTTTTTATTAATCGCACTGGGAGTGGCGGTCGTCGTTTTTATTACGAAACGTCAATACAAACCCATTCGTGAATTAGAAAAATTAATGGAACAACAAACGGGCGCCACAATACCGGAAGAAGAGTTGGGGGATTTTGATTATATTGGGAACCAAGTCGTAACTTTCTTAAAGCAAAATAAAAAACTACACCAAGAAATTCGGCGTCAAACACCGCATGCCCGAGAACAAGTTTTACGAAAACTTCTAATGGGGCGTTTTAAAGACGAAAAAGAAGTCCAGTTATTATTAAAAGCGGTTGATGTTCAGTTATATAATCAAGGCTACTTTGTTTTGTTAGTTGACACCAAGATGGTTACGACCGAAACGAGTATTCAAAACCAAGAATTTTTAATGAGCTTTTTAGATGAATTAAGTGGCGCAACGTATCGGGCCTATGGTTCGGAGTTGCTTTCTTCTCAAGCGATTGCCTTACTTGTCAGTATGGATGAACAGAGTAATCCGCAACAAATCGTCAAAGAGATTATTGCCAAAATTGTTTTAGAAAACGTCGTTGCCCCGGCTGTTGGGGTGGGTTCGGTCGTAAAAGAACTCGTTAACGTGAATCACTCTTACATTGAAGGATTAACGGCTTTGGAGTATCAAACCGTTTCAGGCTTGCCCAACCAAATTTTATTTTTCAATGATATTAAGTATTCAAAGAAAAATGAAACTTTCGCTTATCCAACGGAAGAACAAATGAAGTTACGCCAAAGTTTGCAACAAGGAGACTTTGAAATTGCTTCTGAAACCATTAAACAAATGGTCCGAAAAGGGATTCAAGATCAACCAACCGTAGCCGGGATAAAGCTTTATAGCTACTATTTGTTAAATAGCGTGGTCATGGTTGGCGTTGAAATTGTAGGTGATTCCTTCTTTCAAAAAGCGGAAAAAGCCGCTGAATTTAGTAATATATATGAGCTACAAGCAGAATTAATTGCGATGATTAAAGTAATTTGCGTGGCCGTCTTGAAAAGTCCAAAGAATCAAGAATCAGAATTACAAAAAGAAATTTTTACTTATTTGGATGAATATTACGCGTCGCAAGACTTTTCTTTAGAATCGGTGGCCGAAGAATTTGAAGTCTCCGTCTCTTATTTGAGTCGCTTTATTAAAAAAGAAAGTGGCGTTACGTTCTCGAAATACATTCAAGATCGGCGTTTAGAAAAAATTAAACGGGATTTGATTGAAACGGATATGCCGATTAAAGATATTATCGCTGCTGCAGGGTATTACGATGTATCCAATTATACTAGAAAATTTAAAACCATCGTTGGAATGACACCAGGTCAATTCCGAGAAAAATATCGATAGAAAAGAGTGTAAATTATGGTAAAAAGATTAATCAGCGCAAGTGCTTCAGAAATTCGTCAAATGAATCGAGCAGAGATGTTTGAAGCCATTAAGGCTAGTGATGGCCGCGTAATTGTTAGTGAAAATGTTTGTTGTAGTGCAACGGCGACGGATAGTACTACCAATGCAGAGCTTGCCGCGGCGTTTGGTGCGGACATGTTGTTGTTAAATTTATTTGATTGCTTTAACCCGGTAGTGATTGGCTTACCAGGTATTGGTTTGTCAGAAGCTTTTGATTATTGGGCAAATCCAAGTAAAAATACACGTAACCCGATTGCAGAACTAAAACATTTAACGGGGCGTTTAATCGGGATTAACTTAGAACCAGTCGCAGAAGATCAAGTGACGATGGGGGAAAAAGTGCAAATTGGTAATGGTCGTAAAAGTACCGCTGCGACTTTCCAAGCAGCGGAAAAACTCGGCGTTGATTTTATTTGTTTAACCGGTAACCCTGGAACAGGTGTGACGAACGAACAGATTGCCTCGGCGATTAAAGTGGGGAAAGAAAATTTTGGTGGTCTCATTATTGCTGGTAAAATGCATAGCGCGGGTGTCGACGAGCCAATTATGACGTCAAGTGCGATTGAAGCCTTTGCCCAAGCAGGTGCCGATATTTTATTATTACCAGCCGTGGGAACCGTCCCTGGTTTTGACCAAGAAGAACTAAAAACAGCCGTTAAACATGCGAAAAAACTGGGCATGCTAACCATGTCTGCCATTGGTACGAGTCAAGAAAGTGCTTCACCAGAAACGATTCGTCAAATTGCTTTATGGAACAAAATGTGTGGCGTTGATTTACACCATATTGGCGATGCCGGTTATAGTGGCGTGGCACCGTGTGAAAATATTTATCATATGTCCGTGGCAATTCGCGGGGTCAAACACACGATTCAAATCATGGCGCGCTCCATTAATCGTTAATCAAAAAAAACATCAAGCATTTTACTAAGTCTTTAAAATTGAATCAAGCACAAAAAAAGGGGGTGTTGGTAGGAAACAGCTCCCTCTTTTTTTGTGCCAAGCGAGGAAAAATAATTATGCAAGAACCAAGTAAGGTTTTGTTTTCTATTTTAAAAATTATGATCGGTAATGTCTTTTTAGCACTGGCTTATGCGAAGTGGATGGTGCCTCATGCGATTATCAATGGTGGGGTAACGAGCTTATCCCTCGTTTTACAAAAAATGACGCGTTTGCCATTGCCTTATTTAACCAACGGCCTAACGATTTTGCTTCTAATTATTTGCTGGCTCTTTTTAGGGAAAGCAAGCTTCATGAAATCGATCGTTAGTAGTCTTTCATACATGTTCTTTTTCACCTTGTTTTATGCCTGGCCTTTTCAACTAACGACTTGGTTACCGCTTGATTTTTTGTTGGCGTGTATTGTCATTGCTTTTGGCTATTACTGTTGCCTATCAGAAGGGGCTTCAACGGTTGGTGTCGATGTGCTTGCCCTTGTTTTACATCAAAAAAATCCCAAACGATCGATTGCCAAAATGATTCGTAATTTAAATTTTAGCGTTTTAGCTTTAGGTTTTTTCACCTACGGCTGGGTCTCGGTCGCCGTTGGTATTTTATTTAGCTATGTTTATGCTTGGTTTTTAGCTAAATTTTTAGACTTTGGCGAATTTTATTTGAAAAAAGGTGCTTTTAAGTCAAATTAGAATGTGTATTCCTTGCGAATAGGTATTAAGAAAAAACACATATTGTT
>CAYNOA010000099.1:0-349 GCA_964398695.1 uncultured Enterococcus sp.
AAGCAAGAAATACTAATTACCTTACCTAGAAATATTCTCCCTTCAAATAAAGAAAAAATTTTGAACCGCTTACAAAAGAAAGGCTTTGCGCTTCTTGATTTGGAAAACTTAGTAGATGACCTCGATGCGCAATTTACTAGCTAAAGAACCGTGTTAAGTAATTTTTTAAGAATAAAAAAATATGAATTTCGTTAAAACTAAACAAAAAAACACCCGAAAGATACATAAATTCTCTGCATTTGCGTCCAATTTCAGCGCAAATTAACAGTACGTGCAGCCGTTTTATGTCAATCGTTCGGGTGTTTTTTTATAAAATACGATATTTATGCAATTATTTGTCCAAAAACGC
>CAYNOA010000099.1:359-7131 GCA_964398695.1 uncultured Enterococcus sp.
TCAAACTGTGTGCTGTACCTGCGGAGGAATTAATTGAGCTGGGTTATCGCAGTGAGCTTAGAGAAAAAGGTGTAATAAAGTATTTTGGAGGCAAGACGGAATTTTTAAGCAGAGGATATTCCCCAGCCACACTTGGTAAATCGGTAATATCATCTTCAATAAAAAAAGTCCGAATCCCCGCTTTTTTGGCAGCTGTAATTCCGGCGCGGGAGTCTTCAAAAACAACCGCATCTTGCGGACTTACCTTGGCTTTGGCACAGGCTTTAAGAAAAATTTCTGGGTTTGGTTTACCAAATTCGACCTCGTCTCCGGCGACAATAAAGTCCACTCGGTCGTGCAATCCCTCGATTGATAAATAATGATTCACGACCTTTTTCGACGAAGAAGAAGCGACAGCCACTTTCACGCCTTTTTCTTTTGCAAAATCAAGCAGTTCAATCAAGCCTTTTTTCTTGTAGACACGTTGCTCCTCTTCTAAAAATTTTTTTCGATAAGCATTGGTCGTTGCACGCCATTTTTTTGCAGGCGTCTCTTCTCCATAAATATCTTGCATCGCCCTTTGAATATCCGGCTCCGTCCGTCCAGTTAAATAATAATAAACATTTGGATTCACTTCATAATTATGCAGCTTAGCCGATTCAATATAAGAACGATAAGCTAAACGTCCCGTTTCAAACATTAAACCATCCATGTCAAAAACGAATAATTTAATTGGCTCCACGATTTTTGACCTCCTTTTTTCCCCTCTTTATAACTGACTCACTAATTCTCCTAAGATTCGATCTGCGGTTATCCCTTGATCTTGTTGAATTAATTTTTCAGAGATAATAAACGAGCCCCCTACGCCAATAATTGCTGGATGCGCTAAATATTCGGTGAAATTCTTGGCATCAATCCCGCCAGTTGGCAAAAACTTCACATCATAGAACGGACCATTTAATGCTTGAATTGCCTTTAAACCACCATAAATGTCAGCTGGGAAAAATTTAACTACTTGTATCCCATATTCGGTAGCCTTTTGAATATCACTTGGTGTCGCTGTTCCTGGAAAAACCGGAATATCATTTTCAATACAATACTCAACTACTGATGGGACAAGAGCCGGAGAAACAATAAATTTCGCGCCATTGGCTACCGCATCTTTGGCTTGTTGCAAGGTTCGAACGGTTCCTGCCCCTACAATCAACTCTTTTGACTGCGCTAAGATTTTCATCGCCTCTAAAGCAAGCTCGCTGCGAAAAGTGACTTCAATTAAACGAACTTCATGTTTAATGAGTATTTCTTCAAGCAAACCCAAACAAGATAAATCGGTGGCTGTATAAAGCGGTAATAACTTCGTTTGTTCTATTATATGATAAATTTCATGATGCATATTTGCAAGCATAGCGAATCCTCCATTCTTCAATCAGACAATGAATAAAACTTACAACAAATAAAAAAGAAGCTTTTACTCATTGTAAGTTTCATCTAGCTACATTTCACTTTGTTGCTTAGCTTTAACAACGGCTTCGTGTAAACCTTGCAAATAAGTAATTCCCATTGCACGGTCATACAAGCCATAGCCCGGCATCGCAACTTCTCCCCAAACAGTCCGCCCGTGGTCTGGGCGAATAACACCATCAAAACCGACATCAACGAGTGCTTTCATAATACCATACATATCAAGAGAGCCTTCTGTACTTAAATGAGCCGACTCCTTAAATTTATGGTCACCCATAAAACCGACATTACGGAAATGAACAAAATTGATACGATGGCCGACTTCTTTGACGATTTCAACCATATCGTTTGCCGGATCTGCCCCAAGTGAGCCCGTACATAAAGTCAGTCCGTTATAAGGTGAATCGACAATATTCAAGATTTTTTTCAAATCTGCTAGATTTTTTGTAATCCGCGGCAACCCAAAAATTTCCCAAGGTGGATCATCCGGGTGAATCGCCATTTTCACGTCGACTTCCTCACAAACAGGAATCACTCTTTCTAGAAAATACGTCAAATTATCGAATAAGGTTTCTTCTGTAACACCTTCATAAATTTCCATCAAATAATTAAATTTTTTTAAGCGTTCTTCTTCCCAACCAGGCAAACGAAAACCTTTTGATTGGCTATGGATTAACTGATACATCTCACCAGGTTGCATTTGATCAACAACGGCTTGATCGTACACGAGTGAAAAGCTACCATCTTCATTTTGATAAAATAAATCGGTCTTGGCCCAACCAAAAATGGGTTTAAAACTGTAACAAATCATTCGAACATCACAAGCCGCTAAATTTCGAATGGTTTGAATATAGTTTTCAATATATTGATCCCGTTCTTTGGTTCCAGCTTTAATCGCATCGTGAATGGCCACACTTTCAATTCCTAATAATGCTAAATTTTCTTTTTCAATCGATTTTTTTAATTCATTAATTTCAGCAATTTCCCAAACATCTCCGGGTAACTTATCTAATAAAGTACCGACAATACCAGTCATCCCCGGAATTTGACGGACATGGTTCAAAGGAATCGAATCGCCTTTTTCACCATACCATCGAAAGCCCCATTTCATCATCAATCATCCTCTCATCTAATTTTATCCCGTTCGTTTTTCTTCGAGCTTTTTTAAAAATCATCCTCGTCTGCTTCATCCTCGCTTGCTTCAACATCAGACACATGCCAAACGCCTAAACTTTGCGCGCCTTGTTCTAATACAGCTGGTGCAATTTGCTCAATTGGGGTGCCTAGTATTTGGTGATTAATGGTTTCTAATAACATTGGTAAGTTTACCCCACCAATAATATAAACGTTTTTGCGTACCACTTCGTCAAGTTGACTAGTTGTTAAGACCGACTGGTTATATGGACTCGCACTCACTAAGTCGACTAAAACAATCACGCCTTCTTCTTCATTCACGGTCTCAATCGCCGTTTTTATTTTAGCCCCAAGTCCTTGCACATCGTCTCCGTGATTTAAATTGACAGTCGCAATGTTGTTGGTTATGCCCATGATTACTTCTGCTGAATCTTTTAACCCATCACTAAGTTTTCCATGTGTCGCAATTACGATTCCTAGCATTTTTTTTATTCCCCCTCAGATTTACTTTATTCGAACAAAGCCAACACTTTATTTAAATTTGCTTGATCGAGTTCTTTTTGGTTTAAATTCTTTTTAGTTAAGAACAAGGTCGTATTTACTCCGTCTACTTGTTCGTTGGCACTAATCACATAATTGACTCTTTGTTCAATGGTTTTTAATTGAACCTCATTTTGTCTCAACTTTTCAGCCGAAAAACCTTGTCCAATTGCCCAAAGCGGCGCATCACTTCCAATTGAATCCAATAAAACAATTCGGCTATCTTTACGCGCCGTTTGCAGCAATTCTTTTAATCCACGATTACCATAACAACCTTCATCAATAAAAGCATAGGCTCTTTTTTTTTGATTGTTTTTTTCTAATAAACTTAAGACCGCTACAATAGAAGAAGTATTACGAATTAGTGTTTTTTTACTCGCTCTACCTTTCGTGTATTGACTTAACAAGTAGAAAAAACCACCAAAACCAACCATTGCAAGCCACGTCCAACCGGAAGTAAAATCAAAAGGATTCGTCACTTGTTTCATGTAAAGAGCCGTTAAGATTAAACCAATCAGAATCAATAGTACCGAGCTACTTAGTAGATAAGTTAATGTTTGTCTTTTTTGTACCTCACGATTAAAAAAGACATAAGGACCGAGACTTTTAATCGGTGTATCGTAGTAAGTACAAATAATCTGACGGTAATATCCTCTCTTATCGCTAAAAGATCTGCAACCAACGCCTTTAAAAAGCGCTGTTTGCTTTTTTCGTTACTTCTCACTCGATAAATATATTGATAGCGAAACAACCAGTCTCTTTGTTTTTCTTGCATCTACCTTTTCACCTACCGTTTCGGTCCTTCATTTATAGTTCTTAATTTCTGATTATAAATTAAATTGTTTTAAAACATCTTTTAAGGTTGATTTGGGCGCAGAAGGAGTTGCTTGGAAATAAATATCCTCCACTCCATAATTTTCATTGAGGTCTTTTAACTTTTCAGCATCGGCTTTATTTAAGTAAACTGATTTTGTTACTAAAATATCAGTTTCTGGATTTTTTTGAGCAATCCCACCAATATTTAATTCTTTCATTGGGATGCCATGTTTGACTAAGTCATAAATGGTTCCCACCGTTTTGGCAATTAAAATACAGTTGTAATCTTTGAATTCATATTCATCCCAGTAAAATTTAGCTTTTTCTGGGGTCACAACAATTGTCTTTTGACCTGTCCGCCCGCCGGCACTCTTATACAATTCGCGCATAAATTTATCTTTAGCAACAACTTCATCGACAACAAAGATAGAGTTTACCCCACTTTTTTGTGATAAAGTCACCATTACTTGTCCGTGAATTAAGCGCTCATCCACTCGAGCTAAATTAACTTGTCCCATTGATGCCACTCCTCTTTTTAGATTCTCATCTTACATTTTTTTATTATAAAATACCAACAGCTGCTAAAACAATTAAAATCCCGGTTAGCCATAAGAGGGCCTGTGTTACCTTCAATCCTTTTTTGTTGTAGAACCAATAAACGCCCATTACAACTGCGAGTGGCAACAGACCTGGTACAATTTTATCTAGAATTTCTTGAATCACGAATTCTTTTCCAGATATTTCAAATTGCAACGTTGAAGTGACTTTGACATAGTTCCCTGCTAAAACCCCCATCATAAACAAACCTAGAACAGATAATGTTTCAATTGCTTTTTGAACACCTGAGCTTTGCATTAAGCCTGTTGCATTGCGTCCCATATCAAACGATTGTCTAGCAAAGAACGTTCCTAGTAAGACTTGATACAGTGCAAAGAAAATGAACGGGAATAACGCACCTAATGGGCTTCCTTGTTGCGCCCACGGAACGGCAATTGCAATGAAGATATATTGAACGGTTCCTGAATCAATGGCATCTCCAATCCCTGCTAAAGCTCCCATTAAACCGGCTTTTGTGTTATACATTAAATCGTCTTGCATTGTGATTTCTTTATTCTCATACTCTTCTGCTGCTCTTTGTTGTTCCATTGAAGACATTAAACCAGTAATGACTCCGCCACCCCAACTTAATTGAGTATTAAAGAATAACAATTGGCGTTTGTAAGCAGCTTTTAAAGCGTCATCATCTTTGTATAATTTTTTTAATATTGGCATCATTCCATAAAGTAAAGATGGTGCTAAGTAACGCTCAAATGAGTGAGGAATTTCATTGGCAAAATGCCATCTTAAATAAGCCTTAGTTACATCTTTTTTTGTAATTGCTTCTGGTGCGAATTGATTATTTTTTTCTACTGTAGTCATCTTCATATCCTCCTCCTTATCCATTAAAACCCATCATCATAGTCATCATCATCACCATCAAAAGACCCCTGATCGGTAGCGACCTTCGAACTACTTTCTTTTGCCAATGCACTGTTTCCGTGTGCTTTAACAAAGATTAAAGCAAAGATAACGCCAAAAATTGCGTAAGTTACCATCGTAATTTCTAAAGGTTTTAAAACAACACTCATGAAATAAGCAAGTAAGAAGAAGACCATATAGTCTTTTCGACCAATGACATAAACCGTTGTTGCAATCCCAATTGCTGCTAGCCCACCACCAACTACTTCTAATACGTGAATAATGACGGTTCCTTCTAAAGCATTAATAACATCTGCAATAATTGGTGCGCCATAGTATAAAGCAATAAAGACAAGTGGGACAAACAATAAGAATGAAGCAATCGTTGGGTACCAAATAATTGAACGCGTAATTGCTTTTGAATCTAATTCTTCAACGGCTTTATCCGTATATTTCCCTAAAAATGTATTAATGAAGAAACGGAATTGATACAAATAACTACCTAACAAGCCAACTGGAACCGCAACGGCAATCGCTGCTTCTGGTTGTAAATTCCCCATTAATGCCACTGGAACCGCAATCGCCGCTGCAATCGAAGGTTCTGCTGGCATCGTGCCACCCGGTGAAAAAACACCCATATAAATCATTTGAAGTGCTGCTGTAACGATCATAGCCTGTGCAACATCTCCCATAATAATCCCAACAATCAACCCAGTCATTAATGGCGAGAAACGTAGCGTTAGAGTCGCGCCTCCTCCTAACCATCTTGACATAACCGCAGCTACCCATAAAGCAATTAATAAACTTTGAACTACACTTAATGTTTCCATATGTCCTCCTTTTTAAAGCTTTGTTTTATTGTATTTCTCTAATGCCTCGATTGTTTCACTTAATTTTTCTTTCGTAATCTTAATTGGAATCAAATGGACCTTTTCTTTTGAATCCATAAATTCAACTAACTGATTAACAATGGTTGGCTCTTGTAGCTCAATCCCCATATCGGCTAAAGATAATGGTAAATGCAAATCTTGATAAAAAGGAATTAAGGCATCAATAACTGACCATTTCTCTTCTAAAGCTAACTGATACAAAATTCCATAAGCAACCTTTTCACCATGCAAGAATGAATGACTTTGTGGTAAATATTTGCTCATGGCATCGTGCATGGCATGCGCGGCGGCATTTCGTGCATACTTATCGCCAAAACCTCCTACTAGTCCGGCCACCGCAAAAATAATTTCAGATAAATGAATAAACACTTCCGTTATTTTACCGGCTTTCATATCCGTAATTGCTTGAACAGAATCCTGCATAATGGCGGTTTGACAAAGCTGAGCAGTGTTTTTTGCCATTTGTAAAAAAGGCTCATTCGCCAAGTGGTCTT
>CAYNOA010000100.1:0-7083 GCA_964398695.1 uncultured Enterococcus sp.
GTGCAAACAACCGAGGGGCCTTTATTGTTAATGGCTGGGGCAGGAAGTGGGAAAACCCGCGTTTTAACCCATCGCATTGCTTACTTAATTGAAGAAAAGCTGGTGAACCCTTGGAATATTTTAGCCATCACCTTTACCAATAAAGCCGCGCGTGAAATGAAAGAGCGGGTAAACCAATTACTTGGTGCCCAAGGCGATGATGTCTGGGTTTCAACCTTTCACTCAATGTGCGTGCGTATTTTAAGACGCGAAATTGATCGAATTGGCTATACGCGAAACTTTACCATTATTGATTCTTCTGAACAGTTAACACTGATGAAGCGCATTTTAAAAGAATTGAATATTGATCCCAAAAAATATGAGGCTCGTGGTATTTTAGCGGCTATTTCAAATGCGAAAAACAGTTTACTAACACCCAAAAAATATGAAGCATTGCAAGGTGATTTTTTTGAGAAAATCGTGGCGAAGTGTTATACACGTTACCAAAAAGAATTGCAGTTAAATCAATGCATGGATTTTGATGACTTAATCATGAACACGATTCGTTTGTTTAACGAAGTACCAGAAGTTTTAAGTTATTACCAAAATAAATTTCAATACATTCATGTCGATGAGTACCAAGATACCAACCATGCACAATATACATTGGTGAATTTACTCGCGGCCCGTTTTCGTAATCTTTGCGTCGTTGGGGATGCCGACCAAAGTATTTACGGTTGGCGCGGGGCAGATATGCAAAATATTTTAGATTTTGAAAAGGACTATCCCTTAGCACAAGTAATTTTGTTAGAGCAAAATTATCGCTCAACCAAAACGATTTTAACTGCAGCCAACCAAGTCATTCAAAATAATCGTAACCGTCGCGTTAAAAAATTATGGACTGATAAAGACGAAGGGGCCAAAATTACCTATTACCGAGGTGAAAGTGAACGCGATGAAGGGCAGTTTATCGTGCGTCAAATCGGTCAAGAAATGCAGGCACAAAACCGACAGTTTTCAGATTTTGCCGTCTTGTATCGTACGAATGCACAATCTCGTGCGATTGAAGACGCCTTGCTCAGAGCGAATGTTCCTTACACGATGGTCGGAGGTCACAAGTTCTACGACCGTAAAGAAATAAAAGACATCTTGGCTTATTTAAGTGCGATTGCTAACCCGAGTGATTCCATCAGTTTAGAACGAATTATCAATGTCCCCAAAAGAGGCATTGGTGCCAGTTCCGTCGAGAAACTGCGCCACTTTGCCACTTTACATGAATGGCCACTCTTAGAAGCTGCTCAAAATGCGGATCTGGCCAATCTTTCTGGCAAAGCCGGTCGTGAATTAAAAGCCTTCGGTCAAATGATGTCCAGTTTCAATCAAATGATTCCTTATTTATCCGTTACCGAATTAACGGAGGAAGTCTTAGAAAAAAGTGGCTATATGGCTGATTTGCGGATTCAAAACACATTAGAAGCACAAGCGAGAATGGAAAACTTGGAAGAATTCTTAACGGTCACTACCGAATTTGACAAACGCTTCAAATTAGAAGCACAAGAAAATGACGCGTCACCAGAAGAAAAACTTGTCATTTTCTTAAATGAATTGGCCTTATTATCCGATATAGATTCTTATGAAGAAGTGACTTCGCAAGTGACCTTAATGACGCTACATGCAGCAAAAGGCCTCGAGTTCCCCATTGTCTTTTTAGTTGGAATGGAAGAAAATATCTTCCCACTTTCTCGTTCATTAACCGAAGAAAAAGATCTGGAAGAAGAACGTCGCCTTGCCTACGTAGGCATTACGCGAGCCGAAGAAAAGCTCTATTTGACCAATGCTTCTTATCGAATGTTGTATGGTCGAGCGCAATCCAATCGTCCGTCACGCTTTATTCATGAAATTGACGAAGAACTCTTAACGCAAACGAGCGCACATTCGGCCGCTCCTAAAAAACAGAGCCAACCCCAGTATTTAAAACCAACGTATCACCAAGCCACTAAAGTCGGCGTTAGTCACAAACAAGCTACCGGTGGTGAAAACCAAGATTGGCGAGTAGGGGACAAAGCCACTCACAAAATTTGGGGCCTTGGAACGGTGGTTCAAGTTAGTGGCCAAGGAGAAAAAACCGAGTTATCTATTGCCTTTGCCCAACAAGGGGTCAAACGCTTATTAGCAGCCTTTGCCCCGATTGAAAAAGCTTAAATTAGTTTTAGGATTTAGATTAGTAATTAGATGAGTGATTAGATTAAGAGGAGTGATTTTTTTGCCAAGCAATAAAGTAAGACAACGAGTTTCCGACTTGAAAAGGCAGTTAAATCAATATGCCCATGAATATTATGTTCAAGATCAACCGACCGTCGAAGATTTTGTCTACGATCGTTTATATACCGAATTAGTTGAATTAGAAAAACAACACCCAGAACTTATTACCCCTGACTCACCTACCCAAAGAGTCGGCGGGATTATTGCTAGTGGATTTGAAAAAGTCCAACACGAAATTCCGTTATATAGTTTGAATGATGCTTTTAGTAAGGAAGATTTATTCGCCTTTGACCAACGCGTCACCAGTGCGCTAGGGCAAGCAGTAACTTACACTTGTGAATTAAAAATTGACGGGCTCTCCATCTCACTTCGTTATGAAGAAGGGCACTTTGTGCGTGGCGCCACGCGCGGAAATGGCGAAGAAGGCGAGAATATCACCGAAAATTTAAAAACGGTTCGTTCGATTCCAATGACGCTCACCCAACCTTACTCAATGGAAGTTCGCGGGGAGTGTTATATGCCAAAGGACTCTTTCGTAAAATTAAATCAAGACCGAGAAGAAGCGGGGCAAGACGTCTTTGCCAATCCCCGCAATGCAGCGGCTGGTAGTGTCCGTCAACTTAATTCGAAAGTGACGGCTAAGCGAAATTTGAGTAGTTTTTTATACACCGTGGCCGATGCAGGCACCCTTCATGTAACCAATCAAAAAGATGCCTTGCAAGAATTGACTGATTTAGGTTTTAAAGTCAATCATGAATACCAATTGTGTCAATCGATGGCAGAAGTTTGGCAATACATCGAAACCTATCATAGACGACGAAGTGAACTTCCTTATGAAATTGACGGGGTGGTCATCAAAGTCAATGAATTTCAATTACAAGAGGAATTAGGCTTTACGGTAAAAGCCCCACGTTGGGCCATTGCCTATAAATTTCCGCCAGAAGAGGTGGAAACGACCATCCTAGACATCGAATGGACAATTGGTCGAACTGGGGTTGTCACGCCAACAGCCGTCATGCAACCAGTGAAAGTTGCTGGAACCACGGTGAGTCGGGCGAGTTTGCATAATCGTGATTACATTGAATTAAAAGACATTCGTTTAAATGATAGGGTCATTATTTATAAAGCTGGCGACATTATCCCCGAAGTGGCTTACGTTGTCCTCGATAAAAGGCCAAAAGACAGTCAACCTTATCCCATTCCAACGCATTGTCCAGTTTGTCACAGCGAATTGGTGCATTTAGAAGATGAAGTTGCCTTGCGTTGCATTAACCCGAAATGTCCGGCGCAAATCAAAGAAGGATTGAACCATTTTGTTTCACGCAATGCGATGAATATTGAGGGCTTAGGGCCCAAAGTTTTAGAGCAATTGTTTGATAAAGGCTTAGTCAAAGATGTTGCGGATTTATACTTCTTAACCGAAAACGACTTTTTAACTCTAAACAAAGTCAAAGAAAAATCAGCACAAAACTTTTTAACTGCGATTCAAAATAGTAAAGGCAATTCAGCCGAGCGACTCTTATTTGGCCTAGGCATTCGTCACGTAGGGGCAAAAGCCGCCAAGATATTATTGGAGCACTTTGGTGATATTCCAACCTTAAGCCAAGCCGGCAAAGAAGAAATCGCCAATCTTTATTCCATCGGTGAAACGATTGCCAATAGTGTCACCACTTATTTTAGCAACCAAGAAGTGCATGAACTAATGGACGAACTACTGACAGCCGGAGTCAATCTCACTTATTTAGGGAAAACGAGTGCAGAATTAAGTGAGCTTGCTTCACCTTTTAAAGATAAGACGCTTGTTTTGACTGGGAAGTTAACGCACTTTAACCGCGAAGAAGCAAAAGCGCAAATTGAAAACCTTGGTGGAAAAGTAACCGGTAGTGTGTCGAAAAAAACCGACATTGTCGTCGCGGGTGAAGACGCCGGAAGTAAACTAACCAAAGCGCAAAGTTTAGGGATTACGATTTGGAGCGAAAATGATTTAGTCGTGGCCTTAACAAATGAAAATAGCTAAGTAAATCAGTGGTTCGTGAATAAAAAACCGGCTGAGCATTTAAAGATGGCTAAAATAATGATACAATGGGTTGAAAATTAAAATGCAAATGGCATGAAAGGATCGAGGGGGATAAAAGTGGCAATTACTGAAACAGAAGTAAAACACGTGGCAAACTTAGCCAAATTATCATTTAATGACGATGAATTACAAGAATTTACCACTCAATTAGGTAAGATTATTGAGATGGTTGAAACATTAGAAGAAGTGGATACAACAGGTGTTCCATTTACTTCAAATGTGGTTGAAACCATCAATGTGATGCGTGAAGACGTCGCACAACCTGGATGGGACCGCGCAGAATTAATGAAAAACGTACCAGAGTCAGAAGATGGCTTTATTAAGGTACCAGCAATTATGGATGATGGGGAGGCCGGCGCCTAATGACTGAATTGTATAAAAAAAGTTTAGTTGAGCTACATAACTTACTTGTCTCAAAAGAAATTACGGCCAGTGATTTAACATACGAAACATTCAATCGGATTAAAGACACGGAGCCAAAAGTGGATAGCTTTATTACTTTAAATGAAGAAAAAGCCGTGGCATTGGCGAAAGCCATTGACTTAAAAGGCATCACTGAAAGCAATGTTTTAGCAGGCATTCCCATTGGAATTAAAGACAACATTGTGACCAAAGACTTGTTAACGACAGCTGCTTCAAAAATGTTGTATAATTTTAACCCAATTTATGATGCAACGGTCATGGATAAAATTTATCAAGCCGATATGATTCCAGTTGGCAAACTCAACATGGACGAATTTGCGATGGGGGGAAGTTCCGAAACTTCTTACTTTAAAAAGACTAAAAATGCTTGGGACCACAGCAAAGTTCCCGGTGGGTCTTCTGGTGGCTCTGCTGCGGCGGTTGCTGCGGGCCAAATTCCGGTTTCTTTAGGAACGGATACGGGTGGTTCGATTCGCCAACCAGCGGCTTTTAACGGTATTGTCGGCATGAAACCAACATATGGCCGGGTGTCACGTTATGGCTTAATTGCGTTTGCTTCTTCACTAGACCAAATCGGACCATTGACGCGTAACGTAGCAGACAATGCTCATGTTTTAAATGCGATTAGTGGCTTTGATGCCAAAGATGGCACTTCTGCCGGTCACAGTGTACCTGATTTTACCGCGAAATTAACCGGTGACATTAAAGGCATGAAAATTGCTTTACCAAAAGAATATTTAGGTGAAGGCATTCAACCAGACATTAAAGCCGCTATTTTAAAAGCCGCTGATACCTTCCGAAAACTAGGCGCAACAGTTGAAGAAGTTAGCTTGCCACATTCAAAATATGGGGTGGCCGTTTATTATATTATTGCCTCTTCTGAAGCAAGTTCAAACTTACAACGTTTTGACGGGATTCGTTATGGTTACCGTTCAGAAAATTGCGAAACATTAGAAGATGTTTATGTAAATTCACGCAGCGAAGGTTTTGGTACGGAAGTAAAACGCCGCATTATGTTAGGCAGCTTCTCGTTAAGTTCGGGTTATTATGACGCCTACTTTAAAAAAGCTGGTCAAGTCCGGACCTTAATTATGCAAGACTTCGATCAAGTCTTTAACGATTATGATTTAATTATTGGCCCATCGGCACCAAACGTTGCTTATGGTATTGGTGAAAACATCAATGATCCCGTGGCTATGTACTTGAGTGACTTATTAACTATTCCAGTCAACTTAGCCGGCCTACCAGGGATGTCGCTTCCAGCTGGTTTTTCTGAAGGGTTACCAATTGGCTTACAAATTATTGGGAAACACTTTGATGAAGCAACGATGTACCAAGCAGCTTACGCCTTTGAACAAGCAACTGATTTCCATACGAAAAAACCAGTGATTTTAGGAGGGGATAAATAATGAACTTCGAAACAGTCATTGGGCTAGAAGTCCACGTGGAGTTAAAAACGAACTCTAAAATTTTCTCACCCGCACCAGCTCATTTTGGTGCGGAACCAAATAGCAATACACATGTCATTGACTGGGGTTATCCAGGTGTTTTACCGGTCATGAATAAAGCGGCGTTAGAATTTGGCATGAAAGCTGCTTTAGCGCTAAATTGTGAAATTTCAAAAGACACACATTTTGACCGTAAAAACTATTTTTACCCAGATAATCCAAAAGCCTACCAAATTTCGCAGTTTGATCAACCAATTGGCCATGATGGTTGGCTTGAAATTGAAGTCGAAGGCAAAAAGAAAACCATCCGTATTGAGCGCGTCCATTTAGAAGAAGATGCGGGTAAAAACTTACACGGCATGGGCGGTTATTCATACGTTGACTTAAACCGTCAAGGGACGCCTTTAATTGAAATCGTTTCGGAAGCGGACATGCGTTCACCAGAAGAAGCCTACGCTTACTTAGAAGCACTACGTTCAATTATTCAATTTACCGGCGTATCAGATGTGAAAATGGAAGAAGGTTCGATGCGTTGTGATGCCAACATTTCTTTACGTCCTTATGGCCAAGAAGAATTTGGGACCAAAGCGGAAATTAAGAACTTAAACTCGTTAAATTTCGTCAAAAGAGGGTTAGCCTATGAAGAAAAACGTCAAGCCAAAGTCTTGTTATCTGGTGGCGAAATTCAACAAGAAACCCGTCGTTACGAAGAAGCAACGGGTCAAACGTCACTTATGCGTGTCAAAGAAGGTTCTTCTGATTACCGTTACTTCCCAGAACCAGATATCCCACGTTTTGAAATTAGTGATGAGTGGATTGAAAGCATCCGTGCGACCTTACCAGAAATGCCACAAGCTCGTCGCGTACGCTATATTGAAGAACTAGACTTACCAG
>CAYNOA010000101.1:0-4916 GCA_964398695.1 uncultured Enterococcus sp.
TTTTAATTATGGCCGGTATTCTAGCTGGTGGCGTGACTTGGGGAGCATTTTTTAACAATTTACTTTTTGTTTGGCTAGGGAATTTTGTCGGCGGTGGACTTTTACTAGGTGGCTTGTATTTCCTAGCGTTTAAAGTAGGGATGAAAGAAGTAAGAGTTGAAACAAGTCACAATCAAGCACTGGAAGCATCAAATGAGTCGCATCTAAATTTGAGCGAATCGTCAAACAATCCAATGATTTAAATAGTAAAAAGCTAAAAATTGCGGTTTATTTGAATCGGTTTTTAGCTTTTTATTTTGGTTTGGCTCGATTGAACTTTAGGAAGATATGAATTCATCAAATAGCAATGGACGACTTAGGGTTAAAACAATTTGTGTAAAAGCAGAATCATTTTGAAAATAAAGATGTTTATAGAAATCAAACAACCAATCTACTGATGCCTATAAAATGAATGCCCCGAATTTTATTCAATAATGAAATTTCTCCTTGCTCTGAAACGAGTTTCATCCTTTATACTGGCGATAGCAAAGGATGAAAGGAAGAGCAATCATGCAAACATATGTTAAGATAGATGAGAAATATTGGCAAGTCTTTGTTCAGGTGAGTGAAGGGAAACTTTGGTTACGCAGTAGTCGTGGGATTAAAAAGGGCTTCGTTCGTCAAATAGATTTACAAAAAATGGAAGATTTATTTACGTTTGAAATACTTGGTAACCAACAAATCCATTTTGTTTATGAAGGCGAAAGCTATTTCTTTTATGATTCTGGTTTAGGCTTGAGAGAGTATTTATCAACAAATTTATTCGTAAAGTGAGGTGCTTATTTTGGCAAATATTCGAGATATCGCAAAAATAACGGGTTACTCGGTTTCAATGATTTCTCGCGTCATTAACAATCACCCTTATGTCGATGAAAAAAAACGACAAAAAGTGTTAGCGGTGATGGCAGAATTAGACTATGTGCCAAATCGAACGGCACAAAATTTGAGTCATGGGAGAACACAAACGATAGGGATTATTTTGCCTTTTATCAATCATCCTTATTACGATCAATTACTCAGCGGTATGATGAAGGCTGCTTTTGAGCGGTCCTACCAAGTGACCTTATTGCCGACTAATTATAATCAAGCACTGGAAAAAGAGTATTTAAATCAATTTGCCACGAAGAAATTTGATGGTTTGATTGTGGCGACGCGCTCAAATCCAATTGATATTTTCTTACCATATTTAAAGTATGGACCGATTATTTTTGGCGAAGCCACGCCTGGATTTGACGTAGCGTGCACATATATTGATTTAGAAAATTCATTGACACAGGCATTGAACTATTTTAAGGAGGCAGGCGTTAAGCGTTTAGGAGTGGTATTGGGGCGAAGTAAGAATTTGAGTTATAATTCCAAATTAACATTACAATTGTGTGAAACATTGATGCCAGGATTCAAAAATGAATATGTCTTTTGGGATGGTTGCTCTGGAGAAAAGGGCTTAGTAGCAAGTGAATTTTTTAAAGAGAAAAAAGTCGATGGAATTTTGGCCAATGGCGATGAAATTGCGGCCATTATTTATCGTTCTTATACAGAAGGCACGGCACCCTTAATGGTTGGCCGTGAAAATTTACTTTTGAGCGAGATCCTTGGTTTTTCAACGATTGACCATCATTTAGAAGAATGTGGCAAACTAGCTTTCGAGTTATTTGAACAAGAACGGATGGAACAAATTAAAATACCTTGTACTTTTATCCGCCGATAAATAAACAGCCAAATCTTAATTAAATGGATTTGGCTGTTTGTTTATGAGGAAATTGCTATTTTTGTGTATTTTTTGCAAAAGCGTGTTAAACTGTGAAAGCTAAAAAATATTGTGAAGCAAGTAAGGTCAAAAAGATGACTTACTTGTTTAATTAAAGGATGTAAAAAATGAGTCAAAATAAATTTTCAAATTATCCATTAGAAGAATCAATTGTTCGCGCGTTATCTGTTTTAAAGTATACCGAACCAACTTTTGTGCAAAAAGAAGTCTTGCCCTTATTATTAAATAAAAAAGACGTGGTCGTAAAGTCGCAAACAGGGAGTGGCAAGACCGCGGCTTTTGGGATTCCGCTTTGTCAGTTAGTTGATTGGGAAAAACGTGCACCACAAGCGCTAATCTTAACACCCACGCGAGAACTAGCAATGCAAATTAAAGAAGAGTTGTTTAATATTGGTCGTTATAAGCGCATAAAAGTCGAAGCATTATTTGGAAAAAGTTCGTATCAATCACAAGTCAAAAATTTAAAACAACGGACCCATCTCGTTGTTGCTACACCGGGTCGTCTGCTTGACCATATCGAGCGAGGAACGATTGACTTAAGTCAGGTGAAAACAGTGATTATTGACGAAGCCGATGAAATGTTTGCGATGGGATTTATTGACCAAGTCGAAGATATTTTATACGAATTACCTGAATCGCGAACAACGGCACTATTTTCGGCAACCATGCCGGCTGCCGTCAAAAAATTAACCGAAAGCTTTTTGAAAAAACCACAATTTGTAGAGATTCCTGATACCGACCAATCAAAAAAACGAATTCGCCAACAGTTCATTCAAGTAACCGAAGAAGAAAAATTAGCGACATTAAAAGACTTGTTGATTGTCGATAATCCCGAAAGTAGTATTTTATTTTGTAATACGAAAATCATGGTCGAGCGTTTGATGAAAGAATTGGATCGAGCAGGAATTAAAATTGATATGCTCCATGGCGGGATGGAACAAAGAGACCGTAGCCAAGTGATTCTTGATTTTAAACGCGGTTATTCCGCCATTTAGTGGCCACTGATGTCGCAGCTCGTGGTATTGACGTGGCCGATATTGCACTGGTTGTGAACTACGATATTCCCGATAAAGCTGAAACGTACGTGCATCGTATTGGACGAACGGCACGCTATGAAAATAAAGGCAAAGCGTTATCTTTTGTTAGTCCCTATGATCAAAATGCTTTTGAAGAAATTTTGGCTTTACAAGAAGGAGCACTGGAAGAAATTCCACGTCCAAGTCGAGCAACCGTTGAAAAATATCGTTTAGATTTTGAACAAAAACAACAACGAAATTTGAAAATTCGCAAAGAAATGGGCTTAGAATTTAAAGAAGATATTTTAAAAATTCATATTAACGCCGGCAAGAAAACGAAAATGCGTGCAGGGGATGTAGTCGGCGCTTTGTGTAATATTGAAGGTGTGACTGGCGCTGATATTGGCGTCATTCATTTAATGGATGTTTCCACTTTTGTTGAAATCTTAAATGGTAAAGGTGAGCTTGCTTTACGCGCGTTACAAACGATGCCGATTAAAGGACGTAAAAGAAAAGTCAGCCGTTCAAACGAGACGGAGTATGAAAGAGATTTAAGGAATGGGTACTAATTATTCTAAAATGTCGCCAATAAAAATAAAATTTCCTTAAAAAAAAGCCAAACAATAAATACTTTTTAAAGAAACTGATAGTGAAATAATATAAAGAAAAAGCTTGCGATTTTCATGAAAACGTGATATTCTATCAAAGTAGTCTTTCTTATATGTAATTCAGATTTGTTTATTGTAAAGAATTAAGTCATTAACACTTCTATTTCACACTTGAGTTGGTATTGCAAAAAAAAAATAAACACACTTGATGTGTAAATATGGAGGTAGCGTTCATGAATAACGGTACAGTAAAATGGTTTAATGCAGATAAAGGATTTGGATTCATCACTGGAGAAGACGGGAAAGATGTTTTTGCACATTTTTCAGCAATCCAAGGTGAAGGCTTCAAAACATTAGAAGAAGGTCAAGCGGTTACTTTTGATGTTGAAGAAGGTCAACGTGGTTTACAAGCAGTAAACATCGTTAAAGCTTAATTTAAATAAACCTTTAAAAAAGTCTTACAAGAAGTGTTTTCTTGTGAGGCTTTTTTTAAACCAATTTAATAACAAGTGTTAAAGTATAATGAAATATAGGGGATCAAGGTTTGATTGCTTACTATTCGATAGCTTGCCAGAATTGATCAATCAATATGTCTGAAATGACGGTTTCATTGCTTTTATTTTTAATATTGGGCGGTGTTTAAAAGACGAAGGTGTACAGTATTATTGGAAGTTTACTCATTCAAGATTCAAGTTCATTTTATTTAATTGTCTCTCTTAAACTGAATTAAACAAAGTATCAAATTCAAATTAGAAGTTAGCCGTTTGTTAAAATGTAGTTGTTATTTAATTTTGATTTATCTAGCATGAATTTGACAATTATCAGCCCGAGTCCCGCCATGTCCAAGAAGGCTCGTTGTCAAGCCTATGCGAGCTTTTTATGTCTCCATTTTTAATTTGCGGTTTCTTCTAATACTTCCATGGTGCTGAAAGTTTTTCCAAATGCAAAAACTATTATCGATTATTTTCATCCCATCCAACAAATTAATCACGCCTTTAACCAATGTGAAGGGCGGTAGTAAAATGTAGGAAAAAGGCACCGGAAAACCATTGCGTTATCTTTTACTCAGCTTTATTAGAATGAAAAGTTAGAAGGTAGAAATGATTTAATTAAAGTGCTTCAGCGAATTGCTTTTGGTTTTCGAACGTTTAAACATCTTCGCAAACGGATTCTCATCCAACAAGGCATACTGGATATTAAATAACAAAAAAAGAAGAACCGAGGTCCTTCTTAATTATACGGAAATTGCTAAACAACACCAGTTGACAAAGAGCCAATGAAGTTAAACCTTTAAGGCCATCCTGATGATAGTTTTTCATGTAACGACAAACAGTGTGCTAATCTCACCGATTATCTGACTGGCTTCCTTTTTTGTATGTCCTTCTAAAACAAGTTTGACGGCTTGGTACTGTTCATAAAAATGTCGGTTTTTCATCGCCATTTTTAATGTACTAATTTGAAATTCTGTGTCCATGTTTCTCGTCC
>CAYNOA010000101.1:4926-7062 GCA_964398695.1 uncultured Enterococcus sp.
AAGTAAATCAGTCAGAGTTGACTTTTGGAGTAGATTATACTCCTAAAAGAAAAAGTCGGAACATAATTTATCTCAACTTATATATCAATAATAAATCAAGGAGATTCATTATTGGTTAACAAGGAACTTGAATGATTTGGACACCGATTTTTTCGATTTGATCTAGGACTTTCCTATCTGCATATGTATCAGTAATCAAAAGGTCAATACTACTTAAAGGAGCAATCGTAAAATTAGAGGTTTTGCCGATTTTTCGATAATCAGCCACGACAATGATTTTATTGGAATTCTCAATCATTTTTGTATTTATTTTTGCTTCATAAACAACCGACGTAGACAAGCCGGTTTCAAAATCTACTCCACTCACGCCAACAACAGCCACATCAGAGCGTACATTACTGAAGGATTCCATAGCAAGGTCTCCTGATAGCGCTTCTTTGGGAGAACGAACTTCACCACCACTTAAAATAATTGTAGATTGGGGATTGTGATCCATATAGATTACTTTCGTATTATTAGTTAAGACATTGATTCGTTTATCTTTTAGAAACTCTAAAATTTGTAAAGCGGTACTACTTGTATTAATAAAAAGGGTATCTTTGTTCTTAATAAAAGTGGCTGCTTCTTTTGCAAGAGCACTTTTAATCGGCATGAGCGAATCGGCATTTTCTTGGCTTCGTTCTTGTTTATCAATAATTTCTAATTTACCGAAAGATTGAGAAATTTGACCCATCTCAACCAAGATAAGACAATCTCTACGGATAGTCATTTCAGATACCCCAAAGTCTGTACTAAGTTGTCGAATATTGGTAGTTTTTAGTTCTTTTATTCGTTGAAGGAGCTGATCTCTTCTCTCGGAAACTTCTTCATTTGATCGTTTCATACTAACACCTCTTTTCAATAATCATCGTCTGACCATAATTTTGGGATTTTTTTAAGTTATTACCATATTCTTTAGTATTTCCAAGTACTTTATATTGCAGAGCTATTAAATAATAATGATAAGCCTTTTCACGAGAATTTAGTTGTTTTAAAGGCACTTTATTAAAAGATTGTAAACTTTTTTGATGACGATTAGCCAAATCATACCCAATTGCCTCAATTTCATCCCAAGAAAATAGCGGACTATATTTCTTTTTGCTTAATTTTTTTATTCCCATTAGATTCTTTAACGAAGTCTCAGCATCCTCTACTTGATTTAAAAAGAAGTGGCATAACAATTGATTATAATATGAGATATACAAGTAATCAACAGTGGAATGGAAAAATTGAGAATGGTTGTCTATGAGCTCCAAACATTCTTCATAACGCCCTTGATCCATGAGTAAGAGAGAATCAAACAAAAGTAATGAGTTTTTAAACCCATTGAACCAATCTCTCTTTAGTAAGGTTTGACGATAGCGTTTTGACTTAGGAATATCGGTGTCAATTGTTAGGGAGCGGATCATTTTTTCATAAATTATTTTTAAGTATTCGTAATATATCGATATCGCTAAAACGGTACTACCGACCAGAATAAAAATAAGTTTTGCTCCCCAGCTTTCGGCTTGAATACCCAAGTAGATGATGTAAGCTGCAAATATTGCAAAAACGATACTAGTATAGATTCTCTTCATGTAATTCACCTCGCATAAAGTATAACACTAAAACGATTACATTAACATATATAATATTAATTTAAAATTTTTAAGATAAAATCACATAAAAATAAGGAAATTAACATATATATAGATTGAAAGCGCTTGTAAAGATGTTATACTTTAATTGTTAAGGAAAATACAAGTAGAAACGGAGGAAATGATATGACAACTGTAAATGATGTGACAAGAGAAAGTTGGGTTTTATCGACTTTTCCAGAATGGGGAACGTATTTAAACGAAGAAATTGAAAATGAAGTAGTAGAAAAAGGGACAGTGTCTATGTGGTGGTTAGGTTGTACAGGAATCTGGCTGAAATCCGAAGGGAATACTAATATTTTATGTGATCTATGGACAGGAACGGGAAAACAATCTCACGGAGATGGTACGATGAAAAAAGGACATCAAATGATGCGCATGAGTGGTGTCCAAAAAATGCAACCCAACTTACGTACACAGCCATTTGTGATTGATCCATTTGCAGTGAAAGGAGTAGATG
>CAYNOA010000102.1:0-7031 GCA_964398695.1 uncultured Enterococcus sp.
ACACCTAAAGATGTAGTTTTTACTTTAGAACAAGTGAAAACAAGTGGGTCTACGGTGGACTTGACGATGATTGATAAAATAGAAACAATAGACCAACAAATTATCATAACGTTAAAAGAGCCACAGGCAACTTTTTTAAATACAATTGCAACGTTAGGAATTGTGCCAGCCCATCTTTATGATGAAAACTATGGTGAGCACCCCGTCGGTTCAGGTCCATTTAAGCTCATTCAGTGGAATAAGGGGGAACAAATCATTCTAGTGGCCAATGAAAATTATTATGGCGATATACCAGCAATCCAAAAAGTAACCATCGCTTTTATGGAAGAAGATGCCGCGCTAGCCGCAGCTAAGGCGGGTGAGGTAGATGTGGCCTTAGTTGCAGCTACCCAAGTGGGCCAGGGAATCGAAGGAATGACTTTAAAACAAATTAAAACGCAAGATAATCGTGGAATTACTTTACCTGTTATGCCAAATACGGGGAATGAAACAGCAGACGGTTATGCGATTGGTAATAACGTGACGTCTGATTTGGCCATTCGTAAAGCACTCGTTTATGGCCTTGATCGAGAAGAAATGGCACAAAATACAGTTGATGGTTATGCGAGTCCGGCTTTTTCAGAAAATGACGGAATGCCTTGGAATCATTTAGATATTAAAGTAAATACGGATATTGAAAAAGCAAAGGAAATTTTAGCTACGGCCAACTGGAAAAAGGGTCCAGATGGTATTTTAACGAAAGATAATTTAAAAGCGGAGTTTGACCTTTTGTATGTTAGTGGTGATTCAGTTCGGCAAGCGTTGGCGATGGACGTTGCGCTACAAGCTGAAGAATTAGGTATTAAAATTAACGTTCGTGGATCCAATTGGGATGAAATTTCAAAAGAAATGTTTTCAAATGCGGTATTAATGGGTTGGGGGAGCTCGACTCCGCAAACAAGTTATCTATTGTTTCATAGTGACAATAAATTAAAAGATGATTTTTATAATCCAGAAGGCTTTGACAACGCAATCGTTGATGGTTATCTTGAGTCTGCGATGCAAGCAACGACCACAGAAGAAATGAATGAATATTTTAAAAAAGCGCAATGGGACGGGAGTACAGGTTCCTCAATGTTAGGGGAGGCACCATGGGTATGGTTGGTAAATATCGATCATTTATATTATGTAAGTGACGGATTGGAGATTGGTCAGCAAGCAATTCACCCACACGGAGCAGCTTGGCCATTAGTTAGTAACTTAAAAGAATGGGCGTGGACCAATGCTCAGTAAAATAATTCGTTTGGTTACCTTATTGTTTGCTTCAACGGTGGTTGCGTTTGCCTTGGTGAGTTTATCACCGATTGACCCGGTCCAACAATATGTAATTGGGAATGGCGCTATTACGACAGAGCAACGAACGCAGATTGCAGAGCGTTGGGGTGTGAACGACGCGCCAATCACGCGCTACTGGAAATGGTTAAGATCAATCCTTAGTGGTGATTTTGGTGAATCAATTATTTATCGTCAATCAGTGACCAAAATTATTATTGAAAGAATGCAAAACACACTCCTGTTAATGGGGGTTTCCTGGATTGTTTCAGGGTGTATCGGATATTTTCTCGGGTGTCTCATGGGGATATTTGAAGGGAATAAATTCGACCGTTTGCTTAAAAGTTTTTGCTTAGCTTTGAGCTCGGTTCCGACTTATTGGTTAGGATTAGTTTTATTAATGATTTTTTCAGTATATTTAAAATGGTTTCCGATTGGTTTTAGCAGTCCGATTGGTTTGGAAAGTAATCAAGTAACGATTGGGCAAAGAATCCACCACCTAATTTTGCCAGCTTTAACACTTAGTTTTGTTTCTTTTTCATCACTTGCTTTATATACGCGTCAATTAATAATTCAAGTGTATCATAGTAATTTTGTCTTGTTTTCTTATGCACGAGGACTATCAAAATGGGCCGTTTTATGGCGGCACGGGATTAAAAATACTTTTGGATCTGCGATGGTGGTTCATTTTTCTTCATTTGCCGAGTTATTTGGGGGCTCAATCTTAGCTGAGAATGTTTTTTCTTATCCGGGATTAGGAACAGCTATTTCTGCAGCAGGGTTGAAATCGGACATACCGCTGTTGTTAGGTATTACTATTTTTAGTGTCATTGTTGTTTTTACTGGCAATTTATTGGCGGATCTTATTCATCAAAAAATCGATCCACGGATAGAAAGGTTGGAGGGGTAAATGGAACAAAAGCTAATAAAAACAAACAAATTATTTGCGCCAAGTGTTAATTTTAGCTGGAACAATCGAAAAAGAACGCTCCTACTAATTTTTATTATTTTAGGCTTATTAGCGGGTATTTATCTCTTTGGTTTAGCAATTACTGAAGAAAAATTAAAACCAAACTTTACACAAAAAAACCTCCCTCCCTCGATGATGCATTACTTTGGGACCGATTGGTTAGGTCGAGATATGTTTTATCGGACGCTAAAGGGCCTGTCTACGTCAATTACGATTGGTTTAATAGCTTCGGTTTTAAGTGGAGGAATCGCTGTAATTTTAGGAATGCTTGCGGCTTCCGGGGCAAGATTGTTAGATGCTCTAATTAGTTGGTTGATTGATTTAACGATGAGTATTCCACATCTCCTTTTATTGCTTTTAATTTCGTTTGCCACCGGTGGAGGCATGAATGGGATTATGCTTGGGTTAATCTTTACACATTGGGCAGGTCTTGCTCGGTTAGTACGAAGTGAAGTCACTAAATTACGCTCGCAAGAATATATTCAAGTCTCAAAACGGTTAGGAAAAAGTAATACTTGGGTGATGGTTCATCATTTCTTGCCCCATCTAGTACCAGTTTTTATTGTGGGAATTGTTTTATTATTTCCCCATGCAATTTTACATGAATCGGCCATTTCCTTTTTAGGGTTTGGTCTTTCACCAGAGCAACCAGCGATTGGAATTATACTGGCTGAAAGCATGCGCTATTTGACAGCAGGTTTTTGGTGGTTAGCTGTCATTCCGGGAGTGTTTTTATTAATGATTGTTCTTTTATTTGATTGTTTGGGAGAAAGTCTAAAAAAAGTATTCGATCCTTATGATGCACAAAAGTGAGAGGGTGAAAAGGATGCAAAATAATTTATTAGAGGTAAGAGATTTTTCTGTGCATTTTGACTGCTATGAAACATCTTTTAATAAAAACTTCTTGTTACCGGTGAATAAAGTGAATCTCTCCGTAGGTGAAGGTGAAATTGTGGCAATTGTCGGCGCTAGTGGTTCTGGTAAAAGTTTGTTAGCTCACGGACTACTCGATCTTTTGCCCCACAATGCTAGAGTGAGTGGTGAAATTATTTATAATAATGAGCTCTTGACAGCCCAAAGGCAAAAACAAATTAGAGGGCAAGAGATTTGTTTGATTCCTCAATCAATTGATTCCTTAGATCCGCTATTGAAAATAAAAAAACAATTAAGCTTAAGGAAGTTAGATGAAGCACCAACCTTTGAACTGTTAGGGAAATTAGGTTTAGAGCGAGAGGTTTTAGAACTCTATCCGCATCAGTTGTCCGGTGGAATGGCTAGAAGGGTCTTATTCGCTACAGCACTTCTAACTTCGGCTAAGCTAATTGTTGCAGACGAGCCAACACCAGGCATGCATTTACAACAAGCGGTAGCCGCTTTAAGTATTTTAAAAGAACTAGTTGAAAATGAAGGACGTTCTGTTTTATTAATTACACATGATATTGACTTAGCCTTAGAATTTTCAAATAAAGTTGTCTTTTTTTATAACGGCACCACGATTGATGCGATGGCGCCGCAAACGTTTGCGGCAGGACCTTCAGCTAAGTGGCATTCTTTTACAAAAAAAATGTGGCAAGCATTACCGCAAAATGGTTTTATTGCTTGAGAGGAGAAAAAGATGAGTTTAATTGTTGAGAAGATTTCTTTTCAATACCCAAATGGAAAAGAAATTTTAAAAGATGTTTCTTTTTCGGTATTTCCTCGAGAAAGAGTGGGGTTGATTGCTCCTAGTGGATATGGGAAAAGTACGTTAGCCAATATTTTAGCCGGAAACTATCAGCCAAGCCAAGGGGAAATTAATTGCGGAGTACCGATGCATGCCAAAAAACAATGCTATCCAATTCAACTCATTCATCAACATCCGGAGAAAGTTTTTAATCCGAAATGGAAAATGAAAAAAATTTTGCGAGAATTGGGAAAAGATTTTCCCACAGAAATTATGGAGGGCTTAGGGATTAAAATGGCATGGTTAAATCGCTATCCGCACGAACTTTCCGGTGGTGAATTACAACGTTTTTCGGTGGCTCGCGTACTAGCGACGGAAGCAAACTATCTTATTGCCGATGAAATAAGCACAATGCTCGATGTGGTAACACAAGCTGAAATTTGGCACTTTATTATGAATTTTATCGAGAAAAGAGAAATGGGCTTATTAGTAATGTCGCACAATCCTAAATTACTTGAGAAAATATGTACGAGGAAACTTGATTTGGTAGAAGTAAACCAACTTTAAGTAAATCGTTCATTAAATAAATGAAATACGAAAGATTTTCAAGAAATTGAAGATCTTTTTTTGTGTTGAAGGTGATGTGGTTTTCGTCAAAAATAATAGGATTGCGAAAAAACAACTTTACTTCAACAAAAAATATCGCTAAAATGCTTAAGGAACAGCAAGTAAAACGTTTGCGTAAGTTCGAGAAAAAAATAATGGATATCTTGATATAATTAATGCAAATATTGGGTGAAGGGAATGCAAAATGATGTTATTTCAAGATATTGGTTTTAGTAAAGTTGATACACACCGCGAAAAACTGAAAGGGTTTCCAGAAATTATTTATGGAGAATATAAAACAGCAGAGCATATTTTAGCAATCGCACATAAATTAATTGAGGCCCATCAACGCGTTCTCATTACAAAACTAGTTAAAGAGAAATGGGAAATAATTAAAGATAAGCTGCCAAGTGGGATTTATGATGAAAGCGCAGAAGTGTATAGTTATGGACGATGTGAAAAAATGAGTAACGGGAAAGTAATGATTTTATCGGCAGGAACAGCAGATTATTTTGTCACACAAGAGGCGATATTAACGGCTCAATGGATGGGGGCAAATGTATCTAATCTACAAGATATTGGGGTAGCGGGTCTAGGTCGTTTATTATCGTATATCGATGAAATTCGGAGTGCCGATGTTTTAATAGTAATTGCTGGCATGGAAGGAGCTTTGCCAAGCGTTATTTCAGGGCTAGTTGAAACACCAATTATTGCGGTGCCGACTTCCGTTGGGTATGGCGCAAATTTGGCAGGGATGACGACAATGCTAGCGATGCTAACTTCTTGTTCTTCGGGAATCAGTGTAGTAAATATTGATAACGGTTTTGGGGCAGCTTATCAAGCAGCCCTAGTGATGCGTTTATTAAATAAAAAAGGGTGACGGAAATGAAAACTTTATACGTAGATTGTAAATATGGAATTTCTGGCGATATGATGCTAACAAGTTTAGTCGATTTAGGAGCCGATGTTGCGTACATTCAAACAGAGCTTAGAAAATTACCAATCGCAGCTTTTGACATGTCTTTTGAAAAAAATGTGAAACAAGGAGTGGCTTGCCAGCAATTAAAGTTGTCTTTTGGTCCGGAAGCGTCGGTTGGAAATATGGATACTCATCATGGCCATAGCCATCACCACAATCATGACCATACTCATCATGGGAATAATAGCCATCATCACGATCATGACCATACCCATCATACCCATAGCCATAATGAAGGACATCTTCACCACCATCACGATGATGCTAAAGGTTCCCATCATGACCACCACGAACACAGTGAGGGACATGATCACTCGCATCATCATAATGAAGGGCATGATCACAATCATCATCATGCGGCTGAAATTTTAGCAATGATTGAAACAAGCAATCTTCCCAAACGCGTAAAAGAACGCTCGTTGTCCCTCTTTGGTGAAGTCGCTCGCGCGGAAGGGAAAATTCATGGAATGGATCCAAGCGAAGTTCACTTTCACGAGGTGGGTGCGATGGATTCGATTATTGATACGATTGGTGTTTGTTTAGCTTTAGAGTCACTAGAGGTCGACGAATTGATTTTTCATAGTGTACCAACTGGATCGGGCATGATTCAAATTGCCCATGGCTTGTATCCCGTACCGGCTCCAGCTACTGCTGAAATATTAGTGGGTGTGCCTTTAGCCGACTTTGATTACCCAGCAGAATTGACGACGCCAACAGGAGCAAGTTTTGCAAAAATTTTAGCAAATTCTTATGCACAAGTCCCTAGTGGCACAATAGAAAAAATTGGCTATGGCTGCGGGACGAAAGAATTTCCTCACCCAAATGTCTTGCGAACGATGTTAATAAAAAAAAAGAACAAATTTATCTAATCGAATGTCAAATTGACGATATGACCGGTGAAGCGCTTGGTTATTTATTGCAGCAGCTTATCCAACAAAAAGGCGTGTTAGACGCCTACTATACTTCGGTGATGATGAAAAAAAATCGACCGGGAAATTTACTATCTGTTTTGGTTCAAGCAAACGATTTGATAAAGTTGGAAGAATACTTGTTGATTCATTCCAGTAGCTTTGGAGTAAGAAGTTATCCAGTCTTACGAAATATTTTAGAGCGTAAATTTATTTTCCGTGAAAGCCCATGGGGATTGATGCAGTTTAAAGTAGGTTATCTTGAAGGGAAAGTGATTAAAGTGACGCCAGAATATGAAGATGTTGTCAAACTAGCGAAAGCAAGTCAAAAAAGCTTTTTAGAAGTTTATCAATGGGCACTGGCCTATGGTGGGAAAATAAAAGAAGAAGGGGGGATAAGAAATGATGGATAAGCAAGCAACGTTAAAAGATATTGCCAAACTTTCAGGGGTTTCGATTTCGACTGTTTCACGAGTGGTTAACGGAACGGCGACCAAAGCCGCTCGACCAGAAGTGCAAGATAAAATTTGGGCAGCGGTAAAAGAATTGAATTATGTTCCAAATGCTGCAGCACAAATGCTCAAGACCAATCTG
>CAYNOA010000103.1:0-6999 GCA_964398695.1 uncultured Enterococcus sp.
TTGATGGAGAAATCTCTATGAGATTTCTCCATCAACACCAAATATTATACAGTCTAATTTTTCCCCCTTCAAAGTGGTGCGGCTTTGAAGGGGGATTTTTTTTTTGGGGGGGCAAGTGCTTCTTTATCGAAACGAAATTTGTTGAAATTAGAAAGGGTTTTCATTTGCATTTTTTTCAATAAAGGGCCAAAATAAAAGTGCGAATATAAAATGAAAGGATTGATTTGAATGGCCAATTTACCAAGTATTCGTGACCTGTTTCCTGATTTTAGTGATGTTTTTAGTCCGGAGTTTAACCATTTCCTTGGATTTTCGAACCAACCAAGAGTGGATTTAAAAGAAACGGACGCAGGGTTTGAGTTGATTGCGGACATGCCCGGTTGCAGTAAAGAAGAGGTGGAAGTGGTCTATGCCAATGATACCTTAACCATTTCAGCCCAACATGAAAGTCATTCAGAAGAAAAAAATGAAGAAGAAAATTATTTGCGTAAGGAAAGAAGTAGCGTTTCTTACAAGCGTTCGTTTTATTTACCAAATGTAAAAGAAGAAGACATTACCGGTGCCTTTAAAGATGGCGTATTAACGCTTCAACTACCTAAAGGTGCAGATCAGGAAGCGCAAGTGAAGAAAATTGAACTTTCTTAAAAGCTGATTAATGAAAAGGAAAAGGAGTGTGCTTGGTGTGAAAAAGACTTTTGCGGTATTTTTAATGCTTATTTCATTTGGCCTGAGTGGCTGCTCTTTTTTTACCAAACAGCCGACCGGAACTTCTAGTAGTCCCTCGTCTTCAATTGCCGAAAGTTCGACGATTCAAAAGGAGACGACGACTCAAGAAAGTTCCACGGCGAGTCAAGAAAGTTCCGTGGTGAGTAGTGAAAGCCAACCACCAGCTGCGCTCCAGACCGTGGTCACTTTATATTTCCCCAATCAAAAATACATTGAATTTGGTCAAGAAGCCGATAATTATTATTTAACCGAGGAAAGAACGGTACCGGCTGAGGAAACCAATCTGGCGCAATTTGTCGTAATGGAACTATTGAAGGGGCCTTTAAATACCCCGAATGCGAGCTCAGGTATACCTACTTCGGTCCAATTAAATCGAGTAAAAGAAATTGATCGGACGGCGTATGTTGATTTGAAACAAGAAGGGTTAAATGGCGGTTCTTTACAAGAGTATTTTTTGATTAATCAAGTGGTCAAAAGTTTGCTTGCTTTAGATAACGTCGAAGCGGTTCAATTTTTAGTTGATGGTAAGGTTGTGGAAACGTTAATGGGGCACTATGAAGTGAGTCAAGCCTTTACTAGTGAAATAGATTAAAAACAAACCTTGAAGAATGAAAGTTCTTCAAGGTTTGTTTGGCTGTATAATATTTGGTGTTGATGGAGAAATCTCATAGAGATTTCTCCATCAACATCATTTGACGAACAACCGTTTGTTTTAGTTGTAGGCTTTCTTTTTAGCATAAAGGGAAAGCGAAGGGCTACTTGCTTGTAAATAACCTAGACGTGGAAGGGACTGAATTTCAGCTGGGCCTTCTAGTAAAATGGCGGCTCCTTCAGTCGAAAAATTATAGACCACTGCACTGGCAACTTCACGAATTTGCATCTCGCGTGCGGTTTTTTGATCTTGCCAAAATTTTTCTTTAACCAAATTTGAAGAGCGATCTTCTAAAAACATTGCGACATCGCCACCAGTTTGTTTGAATAGGCGTCGAATTAAATGATTTGAATATTCTTCTTGATTGACTAAAAGGTGCTGTTGCAAAGCGAGTAAAAATTCACGGGCGTATTTTTTCCCTTGGACTTGAGCGGCTTTGAAATCAAGCGCGATTTGGTAGGCTAAATGAAAGTAATGATTGCGACGTGCTAAGCTGACGGACCCTTTTAAAAAAGCGGCAGCAACGACTTGTGGATTCACAATTGGTAAGATGTGCAAATCAATTTTATTTTGACTGCCATGCACCTCCTTCAATATTTTTCTTTCAACCTCTAGGCATGTGCAACTGAGCGGATTAATAAATAAATAAATCTCTATCAATGGATAAACCCCCAAATGTTCTCTATCACTTATAGCTATACTGTAGCAGATATCCGCAAAAATATGAAATGAAACACCTCTTATCTTAAGTGAACGTTAAAGGCGCCTTTCTTAAATAAAGGTTAAAAAGACCCATTTGCTTTGGCTGCGCGTACAATTTTGTTTGGGGCGGGTTGATAAGGCAGTTTAAAAGTAGCTAGGAGTGCTTGGAAATCTTTTTGGCCTTGGGTCGCTTCTGGGACTTCGAGTTCGAGTTCGTAGTCGTGTTCTTGACCATACCAACTTTCGTCGAGGGCTAATAACCCAATGGGCAGTGAAATTTCATAACGTTTCGTCGTTAATTTAGCGAAAGGCTTTAAATTCGTTAAATCAAAATGCTGGCGCTTTAAAAAATGGGCCACTTCACCGGTTGCTAAAATGCTTTCTTGCGCAAGGAGCGTATTTAAAGTTGTCTGGTCGAAAGTGTCTGTAATTTCAAGTAGGCCTTGGTGTTTTGGCGCGGGGCATTTTAAGGTCAATTCGCCATATGTTTCGTAGGCGCGAATACGCAAGCCGTATTTTTTTTGCCGCAAGGCTTGGGTGGGTGTATCAAAGTAAAGGTTCGTTTGGGTAAGGGGTGTTTCTTTGGTTAATTGATAATAATCCACGATTTTGTCGTAATCTTTTGCTTGTAAAAGTGTTTTAAACTCGATTTCAATTTGTTGACTCATGGCGTCCTCCTAATGATAAAATCAGTTTTATTGTAACCCATTAGTTAAAAAAGAAAAAGATTTGAATTGTTTGCCTTAGAAGGCTAAAGATTTTAATGAAACTATGCTAAAATGAGAAAGTAATCTGAGTTGAAAGACAAGGGGTATGAGCGATGGAAAGAAATTGGGATCAATTTTTAGCACCTTATGAGCAAACGGTATCTGAGCTGAAGGTGAAACTAAGAGGGATTCGTAAACAATATCGAGAAACAAATCAACATGTGCCGATTGAATTTGTGACGGGACGAGTGAAGCCGGTTGATAGTGTGTTAACGAAAGCGAAGTTACGCAATATTCCGCTAGAGCGTTTAGAAAACGAGATGTCTGATATTGCCGGGTTGCGCATTATGTGCCAATTTGTGGAAGATATTTATCAAGTCGTACAATTACTGCGTAGCCGCAAAGATATGAAAATTGTCATTGAAAGAGATTATATTGCCAACAAAAAAGCGAGCGGGTATCGTTCCTATCATTTAGTCGTGGAATACCCGGTTCAAACCTTGCAAGGTGAACGAATCATGTTAGCCGAAATTCAAATTCGAACGCTAGCGATGAATTTTTGGGCAACGATTGAACATTCATTAAACTACAAGTATCAAGGCGATTTTCCGGAAGAGATTCGGGAACGCTTAAAGCGCTCAGCGGAAGCTGCCTATCAATTAGATGAAGAAATGTCCAATATTCGGGTGGAAATTCAAGAAGCCCAACATCTGTTTTCTCATGGGAAAGGAGCGACAGATGAATTTAATTATCAAACAAATTCTCAGTGGGGAGAGATAAAATAATGGAATGCTTAAAAGTGGCCTTAGTCTTTAATCAGGCTGAAAAATCAATTCAAGTCGCCGATCAGTTGAAGCGCTTGTTGGTCACTTCGGGTAACCAAATTGATCAAGACAATCCAGATATTGTGATTTCAATCGGTGGCGATGGGACGCTTTTGTCGGCTTTTCATTTGTATACCCATCGATTAGATCAAGTTCGCTTTTTAGGTGTCCATACGGGACATCTGGGTTTTTATACGGATTGGCGGGACTATGAATTAAAAGAGTTGGTGGAGACGCTTTGTAATAATCAAGAGGCCAACGTGAGTTATCCGCTACTAGACATTGTGATTCGTTACCGCGATCACCGTGCAGATAAACACTTCTTAGCTTTAAATGAATCGACCATCAAAAGTGTTCATCGCACGATGGTGGCAGAAGTCTTTATGAAAGAGCAATTTTTTGAGAATTTTCGCGGGGATGGCCTATCGGTTTCGACGCCAACAGGTTCAACGGCTTACAATAAGAGTATTGGTGGCGCGGTTTTACACCCAAGTATTGAAGCGATTCAATTAACGGAAATTGCCTCGTTAAATAACCGTGTTTTTCGCACCATTGGTTCACCGATTGTCGTTTCTAAAAAAGATTGGATTGAAATCAAGCTGCCACAAGGTAGTGAGTGTATCGTTACGATTGACCAATTCAATATTCAACAAGAAGACGTGGCTTCGGTTTTTTACCGAGTTGCGGAAGAAAAAATTCGTTTTGCTTCTTACCGCCATATGGATTTTTGGCATCGTGTACGAGAAGCATTTATTGGAGAGCATCAGAGAAAAAATGAAATTTAATTATTTATATGAAAAAAAAGAGCGCCAGCCATTAAAGTTTTTTTTGAAAGAACAAGGGATTTCCAAACGCTTGTTGGCTAAAATTAAGTTTCAAGGTGGGCAAATTTTTGTGAATGACCAAATTGAAAATGTTTTATTTGAGCTGCAAAAAGGCGATGTGGCAACCATTATCATCCCAGATGAAGGCGAGCACGAAACGCTACTGCTCGATGAGACGCCCTTAGATATTGTTTTTGAAGATGCGCATCTTTTAATCGTCAATAAACCAGCTGGTGTTTCGTCGATTCCTGCGCAATACCACCCGAATTTCACGATGGCCAATCGGGTCAAAGCCTATTATAAAAAGCAAAATTATCCGAATCAAGTGGTGCATGTCGTCACTCGTTTGGATCGGGATACGTCTGGTTTAATGGTCTTTGCAAAACACGGGTTTGCCCATGCTAAATTAGATGAACAATTAAAGAGTCGGACTTTCCATAAAAAATATCAAGCTTTGATTGCCGGGGACTTAGAGCATCTTTTAGCCCATCAAAACATTGTCCAACCGATTGGGCGAGATTTAAGTTCTTTATTAAAAAGACAAGTGATTGCGACTGGGCAATTTGCTAAAACGGAGTATTGGTTAGTCAAAAGATTTCGCGACTTTGCGCTCGTTGACATTCAGCTTCATACAGGGCGAACCCACCAAATTCGGGTTCATTTTTCTGCGAATGGCTGGCCGCTCGTAGGTGATGAGATGTACGGGGGGCGCATGGACCTCCTTGTCACCCGTCAAGCCTTGCATTGTTACGAGCTGCAGTTTCAACATCCTTTTACGCAAGAAAATTTACATTTTAGACAGTCGCTACCAAGTGATATGGAGCAAATGTTACAAACGATGAGTGAGTGAGGTGAAGGAAGTGGATGAATTACAAGAATTAGAAATCCGCTTTGCTCAATTAAGAAAAAAGTTAGCAGAAAATGATTTAGCCAATTTTCGCGAATCTTTTTTAGATTTACATATTTATGAACAAGGGCAGTTTTATCAATCGTTAACCGAAGAAGAGCGCCTATTGGTTTATTCGTATTTATCCCCGAAAGAATTGGCGGATATGTTTGACTTAATTGAAGAAGATAAAGAAACGCTAACGGAGTATTTATCCGAGATGCGTCCAAGTTATGCGGCTCAAATGTTGGCTTCGATGTATACGGACAATGCGGTCGATTTTTTAAACCTTCTCGGCAAAAAAGCAACGAATAAATATTTAAGTCTGATGAGCAATGAAGAGGTTGCTGAAATTCGCGAACTCTTACATTATGAAGATGATACGGCCGGTGCGATTATGACCACGGAGTATGTGGCGATTGTGGCCAACCAAACGGTTCGTTCGGCGATGTATGTGTTAAAAAATGAAGCGGATATGGCTGAAACCATTTATTATATTTATGTCATTAATCAAGAAGAACAGCTCGTTGGGGTAATTTCCTTAAGAGATTTAATTGTCAACGAAGACGATACTTTGATTAGCGAAATTATGAGTGAACGAGTCATTGCGGTTCACGTAGGTGACGATCAGCTAGATGTCGCCCAAACCTTTCGTGATTATGATTTCTTAGCCTTGCCAGTCATTGATTACGACGATCATTTATTGGGCATTGTAACCGTCGATGACATTATTGACGTCATTGATGAAGAAGCCACGAGTGATTACTCTGGTTTAGCCGGGGTTAACGTAGAAGAAGTGAGCGAAAATCCCGTCAAAGCCGCAACTAGACGTTTGCCTTGGTTGATTACCTTGCTATTTTTAGGAATGGCAACCGCTACGCTAATTAGTAAATATGAAGTGCTAGTGAGTGAAGCGAGTATTTTAGCGGTATTTATTTCGTTGATTACCGGAACGGCTGGGAATGCCGGCACACAATCACTAGCGGTAGCCGTGCGCCGTTTAGCGATGAGCGATGATAAGAAAAACAATTTTTTAACGATTGTGGTCGGTGAAACCTTAACGGGGCTGGTGACCGGGGCAATCACCGGTGGGACGATTTTCCTAATTGTGACGGTTTGGAAAGGCAATCCAACGCTTGGGTTTGTCATTGGGATTGCCATGATGGCAGCAATTACCGTCGCCAACCTAGCCGGTAGTCTCATCCCCATGCTCATGGACCGCTTAGGCTTTGACCCGGCCGTGGCCAGTGGGCCGTTCATCACTACCTTAAGTGATTTAACCAGTGTTTTGATTTATTTTAATATTGCCAGTTTATTTATGAGTCATTTTATATAGTGGCTTGTTTGAAGAGGAAGAAGAAAGAGGAATGAAATGAGTAAAAGATGGACGATCCAAGAAATTCGCGAATTTGTCGAAAAAAATTCAGATACCAAGTTACTGTCAAAAGAATTTCAGGGCTTTTCACAAAAATTAGAATTTGAATGTGCTTGTGGAAATAAATTTGAAAAGAATTTCAAAAAATTTAAAAACAATCATCAACGAAAATGTGACGTTTGCCAACCGCCAAAAGAGTCGCGTTAGTTGATAGAAAAATAAGTTGTTCGTTAAATGGTGTTGATGGGCTCAAAACGAGTAAAAATAATAGTCAGAATCGGGACTGTGACAAAAATAAGTCAC
>CAYNOA010000104.1:0-693 GCA_964398695.1 uncultured Enterococcus sp.
ATGGGACCTATACGCTAGAAGAAACCAACTATAGCAATGATTACCGTGTAATCTTTTCAATCGTAGTGAAAGATGGTCAAGTGACGGAATCAAACTACGACAATGTGAACGAAGCGGGCGAATCAAAAGTTGCCAATGCCGAGTATAATGAAATGATGAAAGAAAAAGCCGGTATTGCCCCAGAAACATTTATTCCAGAGTTCAACAAAATCTTCGTGGAAGAAATGCAAGCAGAAGACGGTGCACCAACGAACTTAGACGTTGTTTCAGGTGCAACCCATAGTTTTGATACCTTTGTGATGTATGCACAACAATTATTAAATGCTGCTCAAAACGGGAATACTGAAACAATTATTGTTGACAATCCAGTAAAATAATTCATTGATTGAGTAAAAGAAGTCAAGCGAGTCTTTGTTTGACTTCTTTTTTGTCTGAAAGTGGTAACTTTGTTTAAGTAAAAAAGCGGGGGCTTTCTAATTTTTGGAAAAAAAGTTATGATAGAAGAAAGTAAATGATTATTAGAGGGATAGACAGATGAAGAAGAAAATTTTACGACTAATGGCCGCGACCACACTTGGCTTAATTTTGACTGCTTGTGGGCCTAGCACCACGACAACAAGTTCTAACCAACCTGAAATCGCTGAAGGCATGCGAAGTGATCCTTATCGCCAAGAGGAGTTTTTACTGGGGACC
>CAYNOA010000104.1:703-6979 GCA_964398695.1 uncultured Enterococcus sp.
GACCTATACACGTTTGAGTGTGTACGACGAAGGAAAAAAAGCAGCGTTAACACCCGCATTTGCGAAAATGCGCGAATTAGGTGATAAAATCACAATCAATGAAAGCGGCTCTGAAATTGATGCCATCAATGAAAAAGCCGGCATCGAACCCGTGGTTGTTTCCGCCGATGTCTTTGGATTAGTGAAAACAGCGAAAGATTATAGCGTGCAGTCAAACGGTGCTTTTAACTTAGTGATCGGGGCGATTACCCAACTTTGGCGCATCGGTTTTGATGATGCTAGAAAACCAAGTCAAGCCGAAATTGATGAAGCGTTAACCAAGCTTGATTACAATAAAGTTCAATTAAATGACGAAGAAAAATCGGTTTATTTAGAAGAGCCGGGAATGATTATTGACCTAGGGGCCATCGCCAAAGGCTATATTGCCGATAAAGTAGCCGCTGTTTTAAAAGCAGAGGGCGTGACTTCAGGGATTGTCGATTTAGGTGGAAATATTTTAGTGATTGGGCATAGTTACCGTGGGGCCGACAAAGACTGGAACGTTGGGATTCAAGATCCAAACGATGCGCGTGGCACCGTGATTGGTTCGGTGAAAGTCGTGGATAAAACCGTGGTGACCTCAGGGATTTATGAACGTTACTTTGAATTAGACGGTGAAAAATATCACCATATTTTTGATACCAATACTGGTTATCCGGTGGCCAATGATTTAGCGAGTGTTTCGGTAATTACCGAACATTCAATCGATGGCGATGCTTTGACGACCTTGATTTTTGCTAAAGGCCTTGTAGAAGGACTCAAATTTGTGGAAGAACAAACCCCTGCAGGGACGCAAGCCATCTTTATTACACATGAGGGGAAAGTCTACGTCACTAAAGGATTAAAAAACAATTTTGAATTAAATCCAGATTCTGGGTATGAAATGGCCGAAGAGGAGTAAGTGGAAAAGAGCATGAAGGGAAAAGTATTTTTAGAAGTCGTTGAAATTAAAACCAAAATTGCCAGTTTATTTCCTTTTTTCATTGGAGTTGCTTTTTCGCTGACTTATTTTCAACAAGTCGAGTGGGTCAATACCTTTTTGTTTTTTATGGGGATGCTCGTCTTTGATATGGCGACAACGGCAATTAATAATTTAATGGATTATCAAAAAGCCAAATCAAAAACGTATAAATACGAAGCCAACGTGATTGGACGAGAAAAATTATCTGCCAAAAAAGTGGCTTGGATGATCATTGGAATGCTTGTCTTCACCTTGATTATTGGCTTGATTTTAAGTTACCGGACGGGTTGGTTGTTACTGCTGATGGGTGCACTTGTTTGTTTTATTGGTATTTTTTATACTTTTGGGCCGATTCCGCTTTCACGGATGCCTTTAGGTGAAGTCTTTAGTGGAGTAACGATGGGGTTAGGCATTTTTGCGATTGTGCTTTATATCAATACCACCGCCAATCCGATTTATTATTTGACGCTTGATTTTAAAACAGGGGCCTTTGTGCTCACAGGTCAAATATGGCACATTTTAGCGATTCTTTTAGCTTCGTTGCCAATGGTCTTTACGATTGCGAATCTAATGTTAGCGAATAATTTACGTGACTTAGAAACCGATATTCAAAATCACCGTTACACTTTGGTTTATTATATTGGTCGTAAAAATGGTATCCACTTATTTCAAGGAATGATGTATAGTTGTTATGCAGTTATTTTACTTGGTTTTGTTTTTGGCTTATATGCTTGGCCCATTTTTATCACCTTTGCAACATTACCAAAAATTCGGCAAAATTTAAAAGAACACCAAGCCAGTTTGCCCCACCCACGCAGTTTTGGTTATGGGATTAAAAATTTAATTTTATTCAATAGTAGTTATTTTTTGGGGTTGTTGTTGACTCTTTTATGGCAAACCTTTCAATAAAGAAACTCAGAGGTTAGCCTCTGAGTTTTTTTTCGCCAATTTGACTTAAACTAATCTCACCAGAAGAAAGTACTTTTGGGCCGTCTGCGGTTTCGACAAGGAGTTCTCCGTGATTGGAAATACCAACGGCTTTACCCGTATATTCTTGACCTTGTTGGGTAAAACGCACGGTTTTGCCTAAAACAAACGATTTTCGTCGGTAATATTCTAAGTAAGATTGATCAGGCAGTCCAGCAATCAACTCAAAAAAGTTTTGCCAAATTTTTTGAATAAACTCGTTACGAGTGAGAGTCGGTTCGGTATCTGAAAAAAGACTGGTCACCTTTTCTTGTAACTCGGTTGGAAAATCAGTCTGGTTCAAGTGAAAATTTAAACCAATGCCAATCGTTACGTAAGAAATTTGACCGGATTCAAAGTCGCTCGTCGCCTCAGATAAAATACCGCAGACTTTTTTCTCATCTAAATAAATATCATTGACCCATTTAATGCGACAGGTTTTCCCGGTCGCTTCATCAATGGCAAGCGCTACCGCGACGGCTGCTAAAATGGTATATTGCGGCAATTCAGCAAACGATTGATTGGCTTTTAGTAAAAGGGTCATATAAATTTGACCTGGCGGCGAGAAGAAAGGGCGCGCAAAACGGCCGTGCCCACCTGTTTGGGTCTCTGCTAAAAAGAGGGCCGGTGCCACTTGTTGATCCATCGCAGCGATTTTTGCTAACTTCATCGTGGACTCGGTTTCTTTGGCAATAAAGATTTGTTGGGCGGGTAAATGGGCAAAAGCAATTTCTTCAGCTTCTAAAAGATTGGACTGAATGAAACGATACCCGTTGGCTAAGTGCTCAATTTTATAGCCGATTTTTTCTAATTCACGAATGGCTTTCCAAATGGCTGTGCGCGAAACGTGAAGTTGTTGGGCGATGGTTTCACCAGAAAGAATCGTATTGGATTGTTTTAACAACTGTAAAACTCTTTCTTTTGTGCCTTTCAAGAAATTCACTTCCTTTTTGAGATGATTATTGCCTTAGTATAAAGTGTTTGAGTGCGACAAACAAGAGGGAGCCTTGGTAATCGCTTGTGTGCGTTTTTTGAAAACAAAAAATCGGTTTGCTGAAAATGTTGCGAAAATAGACTTGACGAATCGATAAACGATGTGTATAATAAGGAGTTGCAAAAACTATCTAAAAAAACGAGCAGGAACGAAATATTGTCCGTTCCGGCAAGCAAATAAGGAACAAAAGTAGTTACTTCCCCAGAAGGCGTCGCTATTTTTGGTTTTTTTTTGCCTAAATGCCGTAAAAAATGTTCGATGTTACAAATATTTAATATTTGTAACAAAAAAGAAATAATGTCGGATAGGTTTTTAGAAAGATTTTTTAGAAGAGGTGAAGAGCTTGGCTGGACACGTAGTAAAATACGGAAAGCATCGCGAACGTAGAAGTTTCGCACGAATCAGTGAAGTATTGGAATTGCCAAACTTAATTGAAATTCAAACAGACTCTTATCAATGGTTCTTAGATGAAGGCTTGCGAGAAATGTTTGAAGATGTTTTACCGATTGATGATTTTAATGGCAACTTATCGTTGGAATTTGTAGATTATGAGTTAAAGACACCAAAATACACCGTCGAAGAAGCGCGTGCACATGACGCGAACTATTCGGCTCCTTTGCATGTTACTTTACGCTTAATGAACCGCGAAACCGGTGAATTAAAAGCCCAAGAAGTTTTCTTTGGTGATTTTCCTTTAATGACTGAACAAGGAACATTCATTATTAACGGGGCAGAACGGGTAATCGTTTCTCAGTTAGTGCGTTCGCCTGGTGTTTATTTCCATGGGAAAACCGATAAAAATGGCAAAGAAGGCTTTGGTTCAACCGTCATTCCAAACCGTGGCGCTTGGTTAGAAATGGAAACCGATGCCAAAGATATTTCTTATGTTCGAATTGACCGTACGCGAAAAATCCCATTGACGGTATTGGTTCGTGCCTTAGGTTTTGGTTCAGATGATACGATTTTTGAGATTTTTGGCGATAGCGAATCTTTACGCAATACGATTGAAAAAGATTTACACAAAAACGCGAGTGATTCTCGTACGGAAGAAGGATTAAAAGACGTTTACGAGCGTCTTCGCCCGGGTGAGCCAAAAACAGCGGATAGTTCACGTAACTTATTAACGGCGCGTTTCTTTGACCCACGTCGTTATGATTTAGCCGCAGTTGGTCGTTACAAAGTCAACAAAAAATTAGATTTAAAAACACGCTTATTAAACTTAACTTTAGCTGAAACCTTAGTTGCTCCGGAAACGGGTGAAATTCTAGCGGAAAAAGGCACAGTTTTAACGCACCAAGTGATGGATACATTAGCCGAAGCGTTAAACAGTGGTTTGAATTCAGTGACTTATTATCCAAGTGAAGATGCGGTTGTAACGGAGCCAATGACGGTTCAAGTGATTAAAGTCTTTTCACCAAGAGACCCAGAACGTGAAGTGAACGTGATTGGCAATGCTTATCCAAGTGACGAAGTTCGGACGGTACGTCCAGCCGATATCATTGCTTCAATGAGTTATTTCTTAAACTTAATGGAAGGTATCGGCAACGTTGACGATATTGACCACTTAGGGAACCGACGAATTCGTTCGGTTGGTGAATTATTACAAAACCAATTTAGAATTGGTTTAGCGCGGATGGAACGAGTGGTTCGTGAAAGAATGACCATTCAAGATAGCGAAACGATTACGCCACAACAATTAATTAATATTCGTCCAGTTGTTGCAAGCATCAAAGAATTCTTTGGTTCTTCTCAGTTGTCTCAGTTCATGGATCAGACGAACCCACTAGGGGAGTTGACGCATAAACGTCGTCTATCTGCCTTAGGACCTGGTGGTTTGACTAGAGATCGGGCCGGCTATGAAGTCCGAGACGTTCACTATTCTCACTATGGCCGGATGTGTCCGATTGAAACGCCAGAAGGACCAAACATCGGGTTAATCAACTCACTGGCTTCTTATGCGAAAGTGAATAAATACGGTTTTATTGAAACACCTTACCGTCGTGTGGATCGCGAAACGGGACGAGTGACTGAGCAAATTGATTACTTAACGGCAGACATTGAAGACCATTATGTGGTTGCCCAAGCCAATAGCTTGTTAAACGAAGATGGCACTTTTGCTGAAGAAGTAGTCATGGCGCGTTTAACGAGTGAAAACTTAGAAGTAACGATTGATAAAGTCGACTATATGGATGTTTCGCCAAAACAAGTAGTCGCAGTCGCAACGGCTTGTATTCCTTTCTTAGAAAACGATGACTCCAACCGGGCCCTAATGGGTGCCAACATGCAGCGTCAAGCCGTGCCATTAATTAATCCAAAAGCACCATGGATTGGTACGGGGATGGAATACAAATCGGCGCATGACTCGGGTTCGGCTTTGTTATGTAAAGCCGATGGGATTGTGGAATACGTCGATGCGAAAGAAATCCGTGTGCGTCGCGATAATGGGACCTTAGATGTTTATCCGGTGACGAAATTCCGTCGTTCAAACTCGGGAACAAGTTACAACCAACGCCCACTGATTGATTTAGGTGAAGCCGTTGAAAAAGGCGATATCTTAGCCGATGGTCCATCAATGGAATGTGGCGAGATGGCTTTAGGCCAAAACGTTTTAGTGGCCTTCATGACTTGGGAAGGGTACAACTATGAGGATGCGATCATTATGAGTCGCCGTTTGGTCAAAGATGATGTCTATACTTCGGTGCATATTGAAGAATACGAATCTGAAGCACGTGACACAAAATTAGGCCCTGAAGAAATTACGCGCGAAATTCCAAACGTTGGGGAAGATGCCCTGAAAAACTTAGATGAAATGGGAATTATCCGGATTGGTGCAGAAGTCAAAGACGGCGACTTGCTTGTCGGTAAAGTCACACCAAAAGGCGTCACCGAGCTTTCAGCTGAAGAACGTTTATTACATGCAATCTTTGGTGAAAAGGCCCGCGAAGTCCGCGATACTTCTTTACGTGTACCGCACGGTGGTGGCGGAATCATCCATGACGTGAAAATCTTTACTCGTGAAGCAGGCGATGAATTATCTCCAGGTGTGAACATGTTAGTCCGTGTTTACATTGTCCAAAAACGTAAGATCAATGAAGGGGATAAAATGGCCGGTCGCCATGGAAACAAAGGGGTTGTCTCTCGCATTATGCCAGAAGAAGATATGCCTTTCTTACCAGATGGCACACCAGTCGATATCATGTTAAACCCTCTAGGGGTACCTTCACGGATGAACATTGGACAAGTATTAGAGTTACACTTAGGAATGGCTGCTCGTGCACTGGGCATTCATATTGCAACACCGGTTTTTGACGGTGCC
>CAYNOA010000105.1:0-4913 GCA_964398695.1 uncultured Enterococcus sp.
CGGATCATCTTCCATCAACTCCTGAATCAGCTGCTTCGCTTTATTCGCACGTCTTCCTTTTAATCGGCAACTAAAAACGGTGGTAAGCTGGATAAAGTCCGCGATTAATTCCTGCTCTTCCGTCTTTTTGTGAGAAACGTAAACGGGTTTTCGTTCACCTTTTTTCATCCCAATTTCTCAATGTTTGTGGCGTTACACCTTTTTGTTTTCCAAACCCTCCTATCGAATACATCCTTATCATCTTCACCTCGATAGGATTCTATCACCTATCGAAATTTATAAGTATATATTTATAGATTTTTACACATTGTCATTAGCTGTTGTTTCCCTCCTAAAAAATAAAAAACGCCTTTCAAATAAGTTTCCTTATTCAAAAGACGCTTTCATTGGCGTGGTTCCACTTTTTTTTACAGAAAAATTTGTACTTTTTCTGCCTTTTTGACGTAACGTGTCACAAACGTCTTTGTTTTTAGTCAAAGCCACTCCCAGGTGCATTTCCGATCACTTTTTAATTGCTCGCAGCTCCCGCAATCTTTCTGAAAAAAAGTCATTCGTACTTCGCCTGTTCGACGTGTTTATTATGAAATTTGGTTTATAAAACTTGGTTTAAGTGCGCTAAAGCTTTTTCTTTGCCTAATAATTCGACCGTATCTGGTAGTTCAGGTCCGTGTGTTTGACCAGAAACCGCCACCCGAATTGGCATAAAGAGGTTTTTCCCTTTCACGCCCGTTTCTTTTTGGACCGCTTTAATGGCCGCTTTGACACTTGGAGCATCAACGACTGTTAAAGCTTCTAATTGGGCTTTAAAAGCTTGTAAAACCGTTGGGACGGTCTCACCAGCTAAGACTTCTTTGGCTGCTTCGTCTAAAACGGGATGCTTCGTAAAGAAAAGATTGGATAAGTTGACAATTTCAGCCGCAAAACTCATTTGCGGTTGGTATAAAGCCACAATTTTTTGTACCCAAGCTAAGCGTTCTGGCGTTAAGTTTTCTTCTAGACGGCCATCTGCGACTAAGTAAGGGATACACATCGTTGTTAATTTTTCTGTATCCATTTGTTTAATGTAGTGGTTATTGACCCATTCTAATTTCTTACTATCAAAGGCTGCTGGCGATTTACTCAAACGATTGGCATCAAACATTTGAATTAATTCTTCTTGCGAGAAGATTTCTTCTTCACCGACTGGCGACCAGCCAAGTAAGGTAATAAAGTTAAACATCGCTTCTGGTAAATAGCCCAATTCACGATATTGTTCGATAAATTGTAAAATTCCACCATCACGTTTACTTAATTTCTTCCCGGTTTCCGCGTTAATAATTAAGGTCATATGGCCAAATCTTGGTGTTTCCCAACCAAAGGCTTCATAAATCATCATTTGTTTTGGTGTATTGGCAATATGATCATCCCCACGTAAAACATGCGTGATTTTCATTTCATGGTCATCAACTGCCACCGCAAAGTTATAGGTTGGCATGCCATCGCGTTTTAAAATGACAAAATCGCCCCCGACATTATCTGATTCAAAAACAATTTCACCTTTCACAATGTCATCAAAACGATATTCCATATTTCTCGGTACACGAAAACGCACGACTGGTTGAATACCTTGGGCTTCTTTTTGCGCTTGTTCTTCCACTGTTAAATGGCTACATTTACCATTGTAGCGTGGAATTTCGCCACGGGCACGTTGGGCTTCACGTTCTGTTTCTAATTCTTCTTCCGTACAGTAGCACTTATAGGCTAAGTTGCTCGCTAACAATTGATCGATTAGCGGTTGATAAATAGCCGTTCTTTCAGATTGACGGTAAGGGCCATATTTCCCTGGATTTTCTGGAGACTCATCCCAGTCAATGCCTAACCAAGCTAAGTTTTCTAATTGGCTTTTTTCGCCTTCTTCTATGTTACGTTTTAAATCCGTGTCTTCAATTCGGATCAGAAAATCGCCGCCATGGTGACGCGCGAATAAATAATTAAATAATGCTGTTCTAGCATTTCCGATATGTAAGTGTCCCGTTGGACTTGGTGCATAACGTACACGAATTTTTGTCATGTTTTTCATCCTTCTTTACTGGTCTATTTTGTAGTAAAAAACTACTGCTTGACTAGAATTGTACATTTATTAAGCCAATTAGTAAAGGCTCAAGGAAGAGAAATCCTTTTGTTTTCTTTGTTTTTTAACGATAGGGAACGAAGATAGGGGAAAAAACTGCTAATCAAAAGATTAACAGTTTTTTATTTTTTAAGTATTGGGATTCGTAATGCCCCGCCCTGAATGAGCTGGGCGGGCAAAAATCATCCGACCAGCGGCTGTTTGTAAAGCACTCGTTACCACGACTGAGATTTGTTCGTTCATGTAATGTTGGCCATCTTCCACCACAATCATCGTCCCATCATCTAGATAGGCTACCCCTTGTTGGCGCTCGGTTCCAGTTTTAACCACCACGACTTCCATGGTTTCACCAGGAATGACCACGGGTTTGACCGCATTGGCTAAGGCGTTGATATTTAAAACAGACACATTTTGAAATTCAGCTACTTTATTTAAATTGTAATCATTGGTTACCACGACACCGTCTAATAGTTTTGCTAATTTTAGTAATTTACTATCGACTTCATGAATTTCTTCAAAGTCGCCTTCATACATTTCAACGGCAATGCCCTCTTCTTTTTGCAAGGCATTTAAAATATCTAACCCCCGACGGCCCCGTACCCGTTTTAAGTTATCACCGGAATCCGCAATGTATTGCAATTCATAAAGGACAAAATTGGGGATAATAATCGTCCCTTCTAAAAAGCCCGTTTTAACAATGTCATAAATGCGTCCATCAATAATCACGCTGGTGTCTAAGATTTTGTATTGATGGAAAAAATCATCGACTTTGCGGGTTAATAATTGTTGTTCCGGATTTTCTGTTTTTTTGTTTTTAGGAGTAAAGATTTTACGCCACTCTTCCATACGGGTTGTTCCCACTTGGAAGCCTAAATAACCAAACAAAATCATTAAAATAACCGGTACGACACTATTAATAAAAGGAATCTTCCAAGCCAAGAAAGGAATCGAAATCATGACGCCTAAAATTAAACCAATAATCGCCCCAATCGCTCCAAACAATAAATACGTTAAACTTAATTCACTTAACCCTCTTTCAATTCTTTTAATACCAGCTGAAATATAATTCACAATTATTAATGAAAATAAAAAGAAAATAAGAGCACCAATTAAACTATTTGTGATGGTATTATTCAGCCATTCATTGTTGCCATAACCTAAGGCTAACCATGTCGTTGGTAACAAAGAAATTCCTAAACTCGCGCCCGCTAAAACTAGAAGCGCACGAATGACACGTTTTTGCATGCACAGACCTCCTCTAATTTTTTCAGGTAGACGCCACCATCTACCTGTTTTTTAATGAAATACTTTTTTTAATGCCTCGTCTAAAGTGGCGACACCAATTACTTCAATGTTTTTGGGTGGATGCCAATTGGCTAAATTATTTTTGGGTAAATAAACTTTCGTAAAGCCAAGTTTTTGGACTTCTTTGACCCGTTGTTCAATGGCATTCACGCGCCGAATTTCACCCGTTAAACCAATTTCGCCAATAAAACATTCCGTCGGGCTCGTGCCTTTTTCTTTGTAACTGGAAGCTAAACTCATCGCAATCGCTAAGTCAATGGCCGGTTCATTTAATTTCACGCCACCGGCTGCTTTTAAATAAGCATCTTGATTTTGTAACAATAAGCCGGTTCTTTTTTCTAAAACAGCCATAATCAAAGACACCCGATTAAAATCTAACCCCGTGGTAGTGCGTTTGGCATTACCAAACATCGTCGGGGTAACCAGTGCTTGAATTTCTACTAAAATCGGCCGGGTCCCTTCCATCGCCACCACAATCGCCGATCCCGTTGCACCGGCTAGCCGTTCTTCTAAAAAGACTTGGGAAGGATTAGCTACCTCATACAAACCGCCTTCACGCATTTCAAAAATACCAATTTCATTGGTTGACCCAAACCGGTTTTTTACGGCTCGTAATATGCGAAAACTTTGATGTTGCTCACCTTCAAAATACAAGACGGTATCAACCATGTGTTCTAACATTCTTGGCCCAGCAATCGAGCCTTCTTTTGTCACATGACCGACAATAAAAATCGCAATCCCATTCGTTTTGGCAATTTTTAATAGCTCAGCGGTCGTTTCGCGGACTTGACTCACACTACCGGCAACACTCGTAATATCAGGTTGGGTCATGGTTTGAATCGAGTCAATAATGACATAGGCCGGTTTTAAGTTTTCAATGGCTTGACGAATATCATGCATATCCGTTTCCGTGTATAAATGAAAATCATGATCCGTCACGCCTAGTCTTTCGGCCCGCATTTTAATTTGTTCGGCACTTTCTTCACCAGAAACATATAAGACTTTGCCACCGGTTGCAGCCAATTGTTGCGAGACTTGTAATAAAAGGGTCGACTTGCCAATACCCGGATCTCCACCTAACAAAACCATCGAACCTGGGACCACGCCGCCACCTAAAACTCGGTTTAATTCTTCTAATTTCGTTTGAACCCGCGGCTCTTTTTTTGCCACCACGTCATTTAGCCGCATCGGCTGCATTTTTTGACCCGTTAAAGTGGTCCGCGTTCGCCGATCACTGGCTTCTTGAATTTTTTCTTCGACCAATGAGTTCCAACTATTGCAATTCGGGCATTTTCCTAAATAACGCGGCGAAATATAACCACAATGCTGACATTCAAATTGGGTTTTTACTTTTTTTGCCACAAAATCCTCCTATTCTTGGTTTGAAGAGCCAAAGCCGCCGGTTCGTTCAGTCATTGTTTGATCTTGGTCTACTTTTAAAAAGGGTAAGAAAATACCTTGACCAATACGTTCCCCTTTTTTAATCACTGTATCCGTC
>CAYNOA010000105.1:4923-6931 GCA_964398695.1 uncultured Enterococcus sp.
AAGCCAAAATTCGTAAATTGGAACATAATATGCCCTTCGTTGTTTGCGTTATTGTAATAATCACTATCAATCACACCGATGCCATTGGCCAAAGACAAGAAACGTTTGAGCGGGTTGCTCGAACGATTGGCTAGTTGTAAATACTCATCTTCTCCCATATAAGCTTTGATACCGGTTGGCACTAAGGTTGGTTTTAATTTTTTGTTGTCATTTTCTTGACCAATTTTGCGCGTCAGTACTTGTTTCCAAATACTTGGAATGACGATTTCAGCGGCTGCTTCAAAATCATACCCCGCCGCATGATGGGTTGCTCTTTTGGGTAATTGAATTGCTTTATCTTGATAAGCCGTTACGACTTCAAATCCACGTTTTTTCATAATAAACCTCCAATAAAATACTATTTCTATTTTACCACAGATTTATTCTCAGTGGTTTTGTTGCTGTTATTTGTCTTAATTTTTATTAATTTTTAGATAATTCAAAAAAAAAAGGACAAAAGCATGACGAAAAGGCTTTTTCCTTGTACAATAGGAAAAAGTCTTTTCAACGAATTTCTTATATGGGGTGAAAAAATGCGTCAATTTCTTCAACAAGTGCAACGAGTCGTCGTCAAAGTCGGAACCAGTTCTTTAATCCATCCAAATGGGATGATTAACTTAGCCTCGATTGACGAACTCGCTTTTGTTTTAACCGATTTAAAAAACCAAGGCAAGGAAGTCATTTTAGTTTCTTCTGGTGCCGTGGGAGTGGGTATGCATCAACTCAATTTAGCCAACCGGCCAACTACCATTCCCGAACAACAAGCGGTCGCTGCGGTCGGACAAGCCGCCTTAATGAATATTTATAATCAACGTTTCATGACTTATAGTCAACAAACGGGGCAAATTTTGTTAACTAGAGACGTGATTGAGTTTCCTGAAAGCCGCCAAAACGTCATTAATACTTTGGAACAATTATTAAAAATGGGGATTATCCCGATTATTAACGAAAATGATACCGTTGCCGTTGACGAATTGGATCACTTAACGAAATTTGGCGATAACGACCAACTTTCAGCGATTGTTGCCCAATTGACGCAAGCCGATCTTTTAATTATGTTATCGGATATCGATGGTTTTTATTCGGCCAACCCAATGACAAACCCTGATGCCAAGCTTTATTCGCATGTTCAGCAAATTACTGAAACGATTTTAGCGCAAGCCGGTGGTAAGGGTAGCCAATTTGGTACCGGCGGCATGAGTAGTAAGTTACAAGCAGCTCAACGTATTTTTGAGATGCAGGGCGCAATGATTTTAGCTAATGGCAAACAACCCAAGATTATTTTTGATATTTTACAAGGAGCTGAAATCGGAACACTTTTTAAGGAGGAAAAATAAATGCAAACGTTAATTGAATTAGGCAAACAAGCCAAAGAAGTCAGTTTACAACTGGCTTTACTCGATACGATGACCAAAAATCACTTACTTGAACAAATGGCCAATGACTTAGAAACCCACACCGATGCCATCTTAGTAGCCAATCAAAAAGATTTAGCAGGCGCATCTGAATTTGGGATTAGCGAAACCATGCTTGATCGGTTACGCTTAACGAAAGAACGCGTCTTTGAAATGGCTCAAGGCGTGCGTCAAGTCGCCTCTTTACCAGACCCAATTGGTGAGGTCGACAAAATGTGGAAAAACCAAGACGGCTTAATGATTGGTCAACAACGGGTACCTTTAGGGGTGATTGGGATTATTTATGAATCACGACCAAATGTGACGACTGACGCGGCGACCTTATGTTTTAAAACAGGCAATGCGGTGATTTTACGCGGTGGGAAAGAAGCCAGTCACTCCAATCAAAAACTCGTGGCGATTTTACAAAACACGTTAGTCACCAATGGGTATTCGCCTTATGCCATTCAATTAATTACCGACCCTTCTTATGAAGTCGCCAACGAGTTTATGCGCCTAAATGAATACTTAGACGTTTTAATTCCACGTGGTGGCGCTGGTTTAATTAAGCGTGT
>CAYNOA010000106.1:0-6783 GCA_964398695.1 uncultured Enterococcus sp.
CAAACATCAAAAAACATCCTCTCAGATTTCTTATTAAAGATATTTAAGCGTTTTTAAACGCCCAAACTACTTTAGACGATTTAAAAGAAAAAAGCAACTCATTCAAGAAGTAAATCTAAATTCCTCTTAGGAATGTTCGTGTTTTACGATTTTACGTTTAAGGCAATTGATTTCCAGCCGCTAAATAAATTGCGTACCAGTCTTCACGCGTCAGTATAATTTTAGAAGCTTTCGCAACTTCTTCAATTCGATTTTTTTTCATCGTCCCTAAGACAACTTGCATTCGGGCAGGATGACGTAAAATCCAAGCCGAAGCCAGACCAGTCGGTGTCGTATTATACTTGTCTGCCAATGTGCGTAACAATTTATTTAATTCTGGAAATTTAAGAGAATCTAAGAAGACGCCTTCAAAAAAGCCATATTGATAAGGTGACCAAGCTTGAATCGTCATGTTATTTAAACGAGAAAACTCTAAAACACCACCGTCACGATCAAGAGCAAATCCATCGTTCATGTTCACATGTAGCCCACGGTCAATCATCTCTGTATGCTTGATACCAAATTGTAATTGGTTAGCAACGAGTGGCTGACTAACGGCTGATTTTAATAAATTAATTTGACCTGGATTTTGGTTACTCACGCCAAAATATTTTACTTTCCCTTGCTTTTCTAACAGATAGAAGGCCTCTGCAACTTCTTCTGGTTCAAAAAGAGTATCGGGGCGATGCAATAATAAAGCATCTAAATAGTCCGTTTGCAAACGTGCTAAGCTGCCTTCAACGGATGAAATAATATGCTCTTTCGAAAAGTCATACATGATCCCCGGCACGATGCCACATTTTGATTGAATAAATAAGTCATTTCTATTTAGATCCGATTTTCGTAAAGCGCTGCCAAAAATTTCTTCACATGCACCCTCTCCATAAATATCGGCATGGTCAAAAAAAGTAATTCCTTGTGCAACGCTTGTTTCGATTATCTCCTGTGCATTATCAGCGGAACGAATTCGCATGCAGCCTAAAATAACCGCCGACACTTCTTGTGTTGTTGGACCAAATTTAATTTTTTTCATTTTTAGTTATCGTCCTTTCTTATTCAATGAGTTTATTTTATCACAGTCTGAATGAAACGTTCCTTTTTTAAACAAAAAAACTTTGTGAAAGAGCGAATCTTTCACAAAGTTCAATGATTAACGTAAAGCTTTTGACCCAATATCTTGACGAAAATGAAGCGAATCGCTTTGAGCACCTTTTAATGCTTCGTAAACTTTTTGTTGTGCTTCGCTAATGGTTGGCGCACTCGCTTCAACAAGGAAAATTCGTCCGCCATTTCCAACTAATTGTTGATTTTCTTCTGCTACACCAGCATAAAAAACCTGCACCGCTTCATTCGTAATTTCCGGCAAAATCATGCCTTTTTCATAAGTTTCGGGATAGCCCTTGGCTGCGACGACCACCCCAACGCTTGCTTGATCATTCCAAACGATGGTTGGTTCTTCATGATCAATTAAAGCCGTAATAATATCGGCTAGACTACTTTCTAAACGTGATAAAACCACTTGTGTTTCTGGATCACCGAAACGCGCATTAAATTCAATGACTTTCGGACCTTCTTTCGTTGCGATCAGACCCGCATATAAGATACCGCGGTAAGGGGTGCCTTGCGCAATCATTCCTTGAATTGTCGGATACAAAACTTTCTTAATTGATTCATCAACCATGCTTTGAGGAATTTGAGGAACTGGTGTATAAGCACCCATTCCTCCTGTATTGGGTCCTAAATCACCATCAAATACGCGCTTATGGTCTTGGGCAATTACCATTGGGTACAGACGAGCACCATCTACAAAGGCTAATAAAGAAAATTCTTCACCATCTAAAAATTCTTCAATAACCACACGTGCGCCACTTTCACCAAATTTATTTTCTTCTAACATTTCACGCAAAGCTTGGATGGCTTCTTCGATTGTTTGTGCCACCACTACGCCTTTGCCAGCTGCTAACCCATCGGCTTTAATCACAATCGGAGCGCCTTTAGCTAAGACATAGGCTTTGGCTGCTTCAAAGTCTGAAAATGAAGCATAATCGGCTGTTGGAATGGCCATTTTCACCATTAATTCTTTGGCAAATTCTTTTGAGCCTTCAATCAATGCCGCTGCTTTATTTGGACCAAAAATCTTCAAACCCGCCGCTTCAAAGTCATCCACGATGCCATTTAATAAGGGGATTTCTGGTCCGACAAAAGTCCATTCGATCTCGTTTTCTTTTGCAAAACGAATCAGATTTTCATGATCATCTTCTTCGATATCTACTGTTACTACGCCATCGCGTGTCATTCCAGGATTGCCCTTGGCACAAAAAACTTGTTTCACTTTTGAATCTTCTAAAAGTTTTTTGGCTAACGCGTGCTCGCGACCACCGCTACCAATCACCAATAATTTCATATGAGTCTCCCTTTTAAAAAACTTTTACTCTTAGTGTTTAAAGTGACGAACATTCGTAAAGAGCATCGTCACGCCGTATTTATCAGCCATCGCAATTGAATCTTGGTCTTTAATGCTTCCGCCAGGTTGAATAATGGCTTTAATACCATGTTGTGCCGCATATTCAACACTATCATCCATTGGGAAGAATGCATCACTGGCTAAAACCGCCCCAGCAATCTTCCCGGCTGCTTCGGCTTGCTCAATCGCAATTTTCACTGAGCCCACACGATTCATTTGACCGGCACCAATCCCAACGGTTTCACTTTGATTTGCCAGTAAAATCGCATTTGATTTCACATGTTTTACCGCTTTCCAAGCAAATGTTAAGGCATCGAGTTCTTCTGCTGTGGGTTGTCTCTTTGTTACGACTTGCCAATCTTGGACTTCTTCGGCTAAGTTATCAATGTCTTGTACCAGTAACCCACCTAACACCGAAACCGTTTCTTTTTTCACATGGTTGGCTCCTGCAAAGTCTAACGTTAACAAACGAAGGTTTTGTTTTTTGGCTAATAAGGCAAAAGCATCGTCGTCATAAGCTGGTGCGATAATAATTTCTAAAAAGATTTTTTTCATCTCTTCCGCCGTTGCTAAATCGACTGGACGATTTAAAGCGATAATTCCACCAAAAATTGAAACCGGATCGGCTTCATAGGCGCCTAAATAAGCATCTAAAATCGTTTCACCTTTACCTAAGCCACATGGATTCATATGCTTGATTGCCACTGCTGTTGGATGGTTGTATTCACGAACAATGCGAATGGCCGCATCGGCATCACGGATATTGTTATAAGATAATTCCTTGCCGTGTAATTGTTTGGCTTGGGCAATCGAAAAGGCACTTGGCAAAGCGTCTTGGTAAAACGAAGCATTTTGATGGCTATTTTCGCCGTAACGCAAGGTTTGTTTTAAGTCATATGTTAATGTCAGTTTTTCTGGCTCTGTTTCACCAACAAAATCGGTCAAATAATTCGCAATTAAAGCGTCATAAGCCGCTGTGTGACGAAAAACTTTTGCGGCTAAGCGTTGACGAGTAACAAGGTTTGTTGCTTGTTGTGCTTGATACTCTGACAAAACTAGCGCATAGTCATTGGGGTCGACAACCACTGTCACAAACGCATGGTTTTTTGCAGCTGAACGCAACATACTTGGACCACCAATATCGATATTTTCAATGGCTTCTTCGTGCGTCACATCTGGCTTTAAAATCGTTTCTTTAAACGGGTATAAATTGACCACGACTAAATCAATCGGCAAGATTTCGTGCTCGGTCATTGCTTGGGTATGCGTCGGTAAATCACGTCTACCTAAAAGACCCCCATGAATTTTTGGATGAAGTGTTTTTACTCGACCATCCATCATTTCTGGGAAGTCTGTCACTTCTTCAATTCCGATCGTTTGAATTCCTGCTGCTTCCAAAGCAATCTTAGTGCCTCCGGTTGAAATAATCTCAAAGTTTAAGTCAATTAATCCTTGGGCAAAGGCAACAATGCCTGTTTTATCTGAAACACTAATTAAAGCGCGTTTAGTCATTTTCGGTCAGACTCCTTTTCGGGTAATATCAGCTAGTACTTTTGGATACCAGTGGTGTTCTAGTTGGTGAATTTTTTGTTCTAAAGATTCCAGTGTTTCTTCTGGTGAAATTTGAGTAACTGCTTGGGCAATGATTGGACCGGTATCAACCCCGGCATCAATATAATGAATCGTAATTCCCGTAATTTTTACACCATAGTCAAATGCCTCTTTAATTCCATGTAATCCAGGAAAACTCGGCAACAAAGAGGGATGAATGTTAATGATTTGATTGGGAAAGGCAGCCAGTAGTGCCGGGCCAATAATCCGCATATACCCCGCTAAAACAATCAAATCAATTTGATGTTCAAGCATGATTTTCGTTAATTCTTGTTCATATTCTGCTTTACTACTAAAATCTCTAGGCGAAAAACAGATCGTTTTTACGCCATGTTTTTCGCCTCGCTTTAAAACAAATGCTTTTGGATTGTCACAAAATAGCAAGGTTAACTCTGCCTCAATTTGACCCGAGGCTACGGCTTGTGCAATTACATCAAAATTACTACCATTGCCTGAAGCAAAAACTGCTAATTTCATAAGACTTCCTCAATAAACTCAATTGCTACTTCTGCTTGTTCAATCACTTGACCAATGATATATGCTTCCTCATTTAAAAGCGTTTGAACTTGTGAAACTTTTTCTGGTGCAACGGCTAAAACCATTCCAATTCCCATATTAAAGATTTCATACATTTCTAACTTTGGAATTTCACCATAATTTTCTAAATCTTTAAAAATTGGTAAAACTGGCCAAGAACCTAATTGGATGCGAGCACTTAAACCATCCGGCAACATCCGAGGAATATTTTCAACAAAACCACCACCAGTAATATGGGCAATTCCATTTACTAAGCCTGCTTTTATTAACGGCATTAACTCTTTGACGTAAATTTTTGTCGGTGTTAGTAACGCTTCGTGAACACTTTGCTGCGTTTCTTTTAAAAGTGCTTCACCAGTTAGTGCGTGTTTTTCAAAAAAGATTTTACGCACTAAAGAATAACCATTTGAGTGAATTCCTGAAGAAGGTAAGCCAATTAAAACATCGCCTTGCCGAATCTTTTCCCCGGTAATGAGTTGGCTTTTTTCAGCAATCCCAACCGCAAAACCTGCTAAATCATAGTCATCTTCTCCATACATTCCTGGCATTTCAGCTGTTTCGCCACCAATTAAGGCCGCTCCTGCTTGTAAACAACCTTCAGCCACACCGGCCACAACGGCTTCTAAACGGGTCGGAATATTTTTTCCCGTTGCAATATAGTCTAAAAAGTAAAGGGGTTCTGCTCCTTGGGCGATAATATCATTTACACACATGGCAACACAATCAATCCCAATGGTATCATGCTTATCCGCTTGGATGGCTACCATTAGTTTGGTTCCCACGCCATCTGTTCCAGAAACAAGCACCGGTTCTTTTACATCAAGTAAACTTAAATCAAAACAACCACCAAAACCACCTAAGGCTCCCATTACTCCTAATCGTTCTGTTTTTTTTACATGTTTTTTTATGCGTTCAACAACTTCATAACCAGCTTCTACGTCAACGCCTGCTTTGGCATATGCATTTGGCACTTATGATTCCTCCAATTTAAAAACGTGATTTTTTGTCTAATAATGAGGCCTGATAATTGGCTTCGTAATCATATAAGGGGGTGGGAAAATCGCCATTGAAATAGGCCATACATAGGCCTGTATAAGGCGCATCAAACTTCAAACCAATCGCATCGATTAAGCCGGCTTCACTTAAAAATGCAAGCGAATCAGCCCCGATACGTTCACACATCTCTTCAATCGATAAATCGGCCGCAATTAATTCTTTGCGCGTTTGAATATCAATCCCGTAAAAGCAAGGATATTTTAATGGCGGTGAAGCAATGCGCAAATGCACTTCTTTGGCACCCGCTTCTTTTAACAATTGCACAATTCTTTTACTTGTTGTCCCACGAACGATGGAATCATCCACTAAGATCACTTTTTTGCCTTCCACGACCCCACGTACGGCTGAAAGTTTCATTCGAACGCCTTGTTCCCGGAGTTCTTGGGTGGGTTGAATAAAAGTTCGGGCAACATATTGATTTTTTACTAAGCCAAGTTCATAAGGAATGCCTGAGTACTCTGCGTAGCCACTGGCAGCTGAAAGTGATGAGTTTGGTACACCAATAACCATGTCTGCCTCAATCGCTGCTTCTTTGGCTAAGCGTCGCCCCATATTCTTACGAGCCGTATGCACATTGACGCCCGCGATATTAGAGTCCGGACGAGCAAAGTAAATATACTCCATCGAGCAAATCGCATGTTGTGTTTCAGTTGTAAAAGTGTCGATTTTCAATCCTTCATCGTTAATCATCACCACTTCTCCAGGTTGAACATCACGAACAAATGCCGCGCCAATCGCCTCTAGAGCACATGTCTCAGAAGCAATCACATAGGCACCATTTTTCATTAATCCAATGGATAAGGGACGAAAGCCGTTGGGGTCTAGTGCCCCATATAACGCATCTTCCGTCATTAAAATATAAGCAAAGCCACCGTGAACTTGATTTAAACTAGCTTTTAAGCTTTCTAAAAAAGTGGGTGCTTGATTTTTACGAATTAGATGCATTAAAATTTCCGTATCCGAATTCGAGTGGAAAATCGCCCCATTTTCTTCTAGTTCTCGACGTAATGTTTTTGCATTGGTTAAGTTCCCATTATGGGCAAGCCCCACTTGGCCATCAAAAAAACGAAATAAAA
>CAYNOA010000107.1:0-688 GCA_964398695.1 uncultured Enterococcus sp.
ATAGCTGATAGATTCCACCTGGAAGTGCCGCAAAATGAATCCGTCCATTTTGATCGGTACTCACGACTAAGGCTTGGCCATCACGTAATAAGGGATTTTTACCTGTACGATCAAACAATTGGACACGCTCTGAGACAGGCTCGCCTTTTTCATTTTGTAGGAGCAAACTTAAATCAAAGCGAGTTTTTTTAAGTCGTTCGCGTAAAATTATTCGGACTAATATTGATAAGCTAGACGTTACAATCACCAAAGTGCCAACTAAAATCCCAACTTGTTTTAAATGGCGGTTACGATTCCCCTTTACCATTTCTTTTTTAACAGTTGCTGTATAAGGCACCCGATGGCCAGTAACAAGCAAACGATGGGAATTAATCATATATGGTGTACAGGTAACCAGTGTAACTAAATCTTCCCCGGGGACAATTTGCAACGAGGAAGTTTCATGGGGTTCGACGACTTCAATCGCATTCACTTGATAGGCTAAGGTTTTACCCAAAACAGTCAATAAAAAAACATCGCCCTTTTCCAAATTAGGTAATTTAGTGAATAATTCTTTTTCCGGCAAACCGCGATGGCCAGTAATAACTGAATGGGTACTTTCCCCTCCAATGGGAAAAGAGGTCCCTTGTAAAACCGTTGCACCAACATTTAGTAATCCTGGCGTAGTTACATCAAAAAGGGGCAATTC
>CAYNOA010000107.1:698-6710 GCA_964398695.1 uncultured Enterococcus sp.
ACCGCTAGTTTAGGAATATTGATTTTCCCAATTAAATGTTCCTCATAAATTTCTTTTGAAACTTCAGCAATTGTCGCTTCGTCAAACGGATCTCCCCCCGGATTCAATCCGTTTTCTGTAATTTTTTTATTTTCTTCGGCCATCGCCTGTTTTTGTGCTTTATATTCTTCTTGCTGTTTTTTTTGAAAACGCTCAATTCGCACTTGGTCGAGATAGTTATTTAAGGCATCAATGTAAAAAGGATAAAGCATAATTAGACTGCCAAATAAAAAGAGGAGAATCATCACAATTTTCGAATAAAGTGCTTGATTGGATTTTTTCTTTAGCTTTTTCATCGCTTTTTCACCTCATTAATTACACCTTGTTTTCCGGTTATTCGGCAAACTTTTAAGTAACGAAGGGGCCGAATAATTTTAAAGAATTTATCCTTTAATAAATAGACTTTTCCTTTAACTACTAGCGGTTCTTCCCCTTGGTGAATCGCTCGATAAATCCCACCGGGAATATTTTTAAATACTACTTGCCCTTGAGCGTCACTAATAGCGACCTGGGACAAGCCATCAGCTAAAATAACTTCTTTTCCTTTTTTATCTATTAGAATAAATGTCTTACCACCTTGAGGGATTCCCGCTTGTAACCAGGTAAAGGCAAAATCATAACGATATTTAATACTTTGATAATAAACAAATTTGCGCCACATCCAGTAAAGAATCGTCCCAAAGAAAATTGGAATTAAAATCATATAAATCTCAAACCGTTGTTTGTGATAGGTTTGTGTTTCTTTAATTTCTTTTTGTATTTTTTCTGCCGGATACGGTACCCGTTTTCCTGTAACTAATAGACGATGGGTATTAATCATGTAAGGTGTGCAAGTTAAGAGCGTCACTAAATCTTCTCCATCACGAATGGTCAATAAATCAAGTTCATAAGGTAAAACTGTTTCAAAAGTCATTATTTGATAAGCTAGTTTTTCTCCAGCAATATCAAGAAAGAACAAATCACCTTCTTTTAATTTTTCTAAATCGGTAAAAATTTTTTTATCTGGTAACCCACTATGACCAGTAATTACCGCATGAGTACTACTTCCGCCAATTGGATAGGATGTTCCTTGTAAAATGGTAGCCCCTTTTTCAAGTAAAACGTTGTTTGTCTCTTTAAAGACTGGCAAACTTACATTGATAGTCGGAATATAAATTGCTCCTACTGTGTTCTCTTTATAATCATCTACCCCTGGGTTTCGCGCATCTCCGACTGCTTCAGCAAAGGGATCTTCAACTAAGCCCATTCCAGGAATATTATTAATTTTTCCTTCCGCTAACAATTGAGTGTTTTTTGCGATTAGCTCTTCTTTTTGACGCTTCAAATCTTCGAGGTTTTGCTTTGCTGTTTGCTCTTGCAATTGTTCAATCGCTTTTTGGTCATAGTAGTTGTTAATGGCATCTGAGACGAAAGGATAAGAAAAAACAATCGCGCCAGATAAAAATAAAAGCGCCATTAGAAACTTTAAAATCAAATTAATGCGCTCATTTTTTAAGCGCTGTTGCTCCGTGGTCGCTTGCTTCATGCGTTTTTCTCCTCCCATCAACTTTTAAAAATTAACGGTGAGATAGAGCACCTCCATCCCACCGTTAATTTTTAAAAGAGGAGGAACACAGGCACTGTGTTCCTAACCTCTTAGCTTCACATTTAACTTTAAACTTCCGCTTGTTCTTTTGAACGTTTGAACCAGATGTATGCTCCTGCCATCATCATCGCACCGATAATTATGAAGGCATAGATACCAGAGCCACCGGTGGAAGGAAGCAGACCTTTAGGAACGTTTGTTACCGTATCTAAATGGGTTGGACCACTTTGACCATTGCTTACTTGGAACGGCACTGAATCGGTTCGTAAAACATAACCTTCTGGTGTTGCTGTTTCTTTCAAGTGATAAGCCCCTTCAATCATCCCTTTAAGACGAATCATACCATCTGTACCTGAGGTAACTTCAGTTGCTAGCGCTTCTGTTCCCCAAGCAGAAAACACATACGTATCTCCTTCTTTCACAAATTGTGCCCAGTCAGTAGCTCCTTCACCATTATTGCGGTAAACTTTAAATTTCGCATTAGCTAAGGCTTTCCCTGTATGATCGTCTTTTTTGATGAATTGTTTTCCATTTGTGATGACACCTGGAGGCGGTGTAATCGTAGTCGTCGTGTCTCCATTAATAATAATCTCTGCCTTATTCTGAATAGACGTATCTACCGGCGCATCTTTAGTTAAGACCATATCATAAGTAATTGTAATGGTTGTTCCAGCGGCATTTTTCACATCAGTATTGGTAGGATCAAGAGCTACTTGAAGCGATGTTGCACCGGGCACTGCCGTTATTGTATAGCCTGAAGCTAGCCCAGTTACCACCACATTTGCTGGATTGTTTACAACCATCCCTGTTCCAGGGGTATCTTTCACAACAAAGCTCGTTAATTTAGCAATATCAGAAGGTACTTGAATTGTTAATTGATAGCTTAACTTATCGCCAATTTGCACATTTGGATGCTTTACACCGTTAATTTCAATTTTAGGATAAATATTAGCATTAGTCATTTCTTTTTTGTTTTCTTTAGTGATATTCTTAGGATAAACATGAATATCTGTGTTTAAATTGCCAGCTGATCCCTTAGCCGTATAGATTGGCATGGCTAAAATAAACGGTGCTGCTTTTTCCGTAATTGTTGGGCTTGCTGGCGTTTTTGTTTCAACGAATAAATAAGCCGCATCTTTGCCACCTGATTTAAGTGGTAAGTTTGCAAAAAGAGCTTCTCCGGTTGCCGAAGTTGGAATGGCTGGGCGAAGCGCGGTAAAGCTAGCTGGATTCGAATTATAAGCCGCGATGACATCTGCCATTGCGGCCGCTTGGGTGCTTCCAACAATGGCTGTATGGTATCGTTCTGTCACATCATAAACGGTAAATTCGGCCCCTTCCAATGCTTCCCCTCCAAAAGCATCGTCTATCAAACCTGTATTTTCTTTTGGTAGACCTTCTGGTAGTCCATCTGTAAACACCCGTTTATGTAAAGTGACATTCGCTGTAGTGGGTGCTGTAGTAGGTGCTGGTTCATCCGCATTTGCACCGAGTGCTCCAGCAAACAATGGAACTAACAGTAAAGCGGCAACAATAATTTTCCAAAGTTTCTTTACTGTATTCATCTTTCATTCCTCCTGTTTTTTAATTATGTTTTTAATACTTATTGCTCTTCACTTTTTCTTCTTCGTTTATACCAAATCACACTGACAACTCCTACAATGAACATGCCCGAAATACCCATAAATGTTTTTACTTCCCCTGTTTGCGGCAAACGCCCTGTTGGCGGAGTCGGTTTTGGTGGCGTTGGTTTTGGCGGCGTTGGTGGTGTCGCTTTTTCCTCTGAAATATTTTTAGGATAGACATGAATCACTGTCTCACTGCTTCCTTTTGTTTGAATTGGTAAAGCCAAAAGAATCGGTGCTGATTTTTGCACAATTGTTTTATCCGTTGGTTTTGGGATTGTTGTTTCAACAAATAAGTAAGCAGCATCTTTACCACCGGATACTGTTGGTAAACCAATGAACGTTGTTGTGCCATTAGGATTGCCAGTAAATTGTTCTTTGCTTAACGCTTTAAAATCAGTCGGTTTTGCCTGATAACTCGCAATGACTTTCTTCATCGCTGTTTCTTGATTACTTTTAATCATCGCCGCATGATAAAGTGTAGTTACATCAAATACGGTGAAGCCCGCACCAGCCAAAGGTTGTCCCCCAAAATCTGGCATTTCTTGACCGGTATTTTGTATAAAAGGTTGCGGTAGCTTGTCTTCAAAGACACGCTTATGAATCACGATACTCACTTCATTGAGCTCATTTTCATCCGCGATCACTTCCCTTTGATTAAGCAAAATAAGCGGCACTAGGAGAAGGAACAAGGTTAAACTAACAAAAATTTTGCTTAGTTTCATCTTATTTCGCCCCCTTTTTATTTCGATAGACGTAGTAACCACCCACTACTCCTGCTAACGTGATTAGAATAATGGTTGTCCATAAGAATTGGTTTGTACCTTGACCACCAGTTGAAGGAAGTTGGCCTTTTTGACGGTTCTTAACGGTTAGTTTGATAATATTCTTATTGACATTTGTCTTATCAACTTGTGATTCATTTCCTGTCACCGTCACAGAGCCATCTGCAGCAATGAGGATTATTACAGGATCAATTCCAATAAAGCCCTCCGGCGCACTTGTTTCAGTTAGCAAATAAGATCCTGGTGCTGGTAAATTTGTGAATGTGAATTGATTAGCGGTTACTGTTACTGGTATCGTCACGTTTGGGGTGATATCCGTCCGTTTTAGCTCAAAGGTTGCTCCTTCCAACGCACCACCTTGACTATCTTCTTTCGTTACGACCAATTCATAATCTTTCAAATGGTTTTTCACAATTTCACCCGGCGGAAGTCCTGTGACTACTAAGTTTTTTTCTTGATCTTCGATTTTAATGTTAATTGGCGTGATTGGTTTATAATTCTCAGGCGTAGCAACTTCTTCAATTATGTATTCCCCAATTGGCAAGTGGGTGAATTTTACCTCACCAGTTCCACTTGAAGTCACTGTTTGAAGGACAGGTGTTTCAGTACCTTTCTTACGAATTGTAAATTGAACACCCACTAAAGGCGTTGTTCCATCTGATTTTGTTTTCTTAAAGACAACATCCCGGTATAAGAGTGTGTTAGTGATTGTAATCTTCTTATTTGTTGTATTTCCATTAATACTCAACGGACTAATAGACGGGTCATCGTAACCTGGCACTCGCTCAAGTTCGACTACTCGATATTCAATGAGTTGCCCCCCTGAATAGTAAGGAACGTTGTTAAAGGAGCTTGTATATGGCCCATTAGCCGGTAGAGTAATACTTTGACCTGACACAGGTGTCCAATTCCCAGTTCCAATTTTTTGCTCCAGTTGTAAGGTTATTGCTTGACGTGTACTCCAACTATTGTTTTCATCTACCCAAGATTTTTCAACTGGAATGTTAAAATTTGGTTTATAGCGTATCGATGGAACGGTGAACCCAAGGGAATTCGTATAATTATTTTGTTCTAAATATGTTGGCCCGTTAGTTTGATAGAACAAACCATCTCGATAAGCTTCCTTCAACGTGATTGTATACTTCAAACGCAAACCATACTTCACATCATTTAATTGATTGGTATTCGCCGTCCCTGACAAAGTGACTTTAGATAAAGTAATCCCATTGTTAAAAGTTTTATCTATATCAGTAATATATGAAGGCGTCGTACTTGGTTGCGTAAGTGTATTTGTCCCATTTGCACCTAAAGTTAAAGTAAGGGGGGTGATTGTGACAGAATCGGTATCTAAGGTAACGTAAGAACTCATTGGGTCATTGATGGTAGCATTATTAATATAGGGTGTCTTTGGACCAATAATGTTAGCAAAATAGGCTAGAATGGTATCTAAATCCTGCTGAGAACTTGCTTCCCCTTGTCCTTGAGGACCTAGAGCAGTTAAGATATCTTCCACGTCACTTACTCCAAAGCCAATCGCATAACGTTTAATAGTAGTTGTCGGACGTGAATTCGCATGACTAATCGTCGATGTTCTAATTGCTTGAGTCGCATTACTTCCATTTCCGGTGAAATAAGTCGCATTTTGACTATTTACAAAAGAATATCTTTTTACCGTAGTATTCCCAGATCCTGAAGTAGTTAGTGTGCTACCACTAAGCAAGTTACTATAATTGGAGCCTACACCAAAAGTCGGCAGCCCATCAGTTAAAATAATAATCACTTTTTCGGCATTGCTTCGCGCACCGTATGTGGAATTAGTCAGCATTTCAATCCCAGCGTCTAATCCTAAAAATGTTGGTGTGCCAGAGTTCAAGTAAGCGGAGTCTTTAATTAAGGGGTGATTATTAAAAGTCGTTTTATTACTCGTAAACCCGCCCCCGCCAGAAAAAGTACCTATTTCTCCAAATATTTTGTTACC
>CAYNOA010000108.1:0-936 GCA_964398695.1 uncultured Enterococcus sp.
ACCTAAGACTTCTGGACAAATCATGATTGCCTCATTTTTTAAAACCAGTGATTCAATCGCCGCAATTTTTTGATGTTTGCCGTCATAGCGTACCAGGCAACCACCTAAACAAGCACTTACTCCAATCATTTCGTCCCCCACCTTCTTAGCAGTCACCTTTTATTATATCATTTAATCGAGCTTGACCATAGCCCTTCGCCCAATTTCATGATAAAATAACCATGGATAAATACTTAAAAGGGAGTCTCGAATGAAAAAGATTCTAGTGGTTGATGATGAACCATCAATTGTCACTTTATTAACATTTAATTTAGAAAAAGAAGGTTACCAAGTTTCTTCTGCGACGGATGGGGCCGTGGGCTTGCAATTGGCTTTAGAAGGACACTATGATTTTATTATTTTAGACGTCATGCTTCCTTCCATTGACGGCATCGAAATAACCAAACGCCTACGACAAGAAAAAATCGATACCCCTATTTTAATTTTGACGGCAAAAGATGATCCCATTGATCGAATTCTTGGTCTGGAAATTGGGGCCGATGATTATTTAAATAAACCTTTCAGCCCGCGAGAAGTCCTCGCCCGGATGAAAGCCATTTTTCGTCGGATGAAACTGACTGAACCAAAAAATTTAGTCAAAGAAGAACTCGCCGAAATACTTGTTGTAGGGGAAATTATTGCCAACTTGAAATCTTATCAAGTCACTGTCAAGCAAGAACCCATCATTTTGACGCCAAAAGAATTTGAACTCCTTGTTTATTTTATGCAAAGAAAAGGACGTGTCATTGATCGTGAAACCTTATTAAATCAAATTTGGAATTTTGATTTTACTGGCCAAACACGCATTGTCGATGTCCATATTAGTCACTTAAGAGAAAAAATCGAAGCCGACCCCAAAAACCCCAAATACTTACTGACGATTCGCGGGTTTGGTGA
>CAYNOA010000108.1:946-6602 GCA_964398695.1 uncultured Enterococcus sp.
CTATCGTTTTTGGCCACTGCTTTTATTATTGCTTTTTTCAAGCGGTTGGTATTTAATTGATAAATTTTACGATCAACAAGTCATTAACCAACAAGAGCATTATTTAGAAAATAAAGGCCATCTACTCTTGGAGATGGCCCATTCTGATATGCAGACCCTTGAAAGTTTTATTCAACTAAAAACACTTGAAGACAATGAACGCTTAACCGCCCTTGATGCGAAAGGAAATATTCTTTTTGACTCTTTTGATCCTAATCTAAGTGGACAACGTTCCGACCGTCCTGAGGTCCAAGCAATTTTAAAAAACAATCCGATTGGGCGCGCCCTCCGAATGAGTCCCACTTTAAATAAAAAATTATTATACATTGCTTTACCGGTCAAAAAAGAGCAAAAACTTGTTGGGATTTTGCGTTTAGCCGAGCCATTGGAAGGTTTTTGGCCAGCGGCGAAAACGATGAAGCAAGGGATTTTTTATGTTTACCTCTTGTTGTGCAGCTTATTTACGCTTTTACTTTACCAAGTGGTCCGGCAAAAAAGCCGCCCACTGGAAGTGATTTTACCCGTCTTAAATAAAATGATTGCCCATCCCGAGCAGACCGAAACGATTATGGCAAACTCGCCACAATGGGAAGCACTTTATCAAAGCATTAATCAACTCAGTGAGCAAATGAGTCAAAATTATCGTACTTATCGAGCCACCGAAAAACAGTTTTATTATTTGCTTGAAGAATTAACAATTGGTGTTTTTTTAATAGACCAACAACACGAACTTGTCTTTGCCAATCAAGCTTTTAAAAACCAATTTCACCTACAATCAGACGTTCAATTGCCACTGCCATTTGAAGAATTATTTCATGACGCTACGTTAATTCAAATGATTTATCAATTATCAAAAACACAACCATTCTCACAACAAAAGCTCATGACCAATCAAACCAATTTACGCTTAGATCTTTCTTTACGTTACTTCCCTGAAACGCAACAAATTCTAGGTATCGCTTACGATTTTACGCGGAGTTATCAATTAGAACAAATGCAAAAAGATTTCGTTGCCAATGTCTCCCACGAATTAAAGACACCCGTTACTTCTTTAATCGGCTTTACCGAAACTTTACTAGATGGGGCCAAAGAAGATCCAGAAATCTTAACACAATTTTTACAAATTATGCAAAAAGACGCTTACCGCTTAGAAAAACTAATTCAAGAAATCTTACTACTTTCAAAAGGTGAGAGCGTCACCTTTAAGGAAGAAGCGGTCTTATTATCCGAATTTTTCCAACAACTCATTGAACGTTATCAACCCCTTATTCAAGAAAAAAACTTGCAGATTCAATTAGAGGGGAACCCAAACTTAATCTTTTTAACCAAGCTTGATTTATTTTACCCAATTTTTAAAAACCTATTTGAAAATGCTTTAAACTATTCTTTACCAAACGGGCAAGTCACGATTGATTTCAAAGAAACACCAGATACTTTTATTTTTGTGATTCAAGATACAGGTATTGGCATTGCTGAAGAAGACCAACCGCGCATTTTTGAACGTTTTTATCGAGCAGATAAGGCGCGTTCTCGTCTAGTTGGCGGATCGGGAATTGGCCTGGCGATTGTCAAAGACTATGTAGAACGTTTAGCTGGGACCATTACGGTCGAAAGCGACTTAGGCGTCGGTGCTCGTTTTGAAGTACGGCTACCGAAATAAGGGACTGTGACAAAATTTTGTCACAGTCCCTTGTTTCTTTTTTTATTTATTTGTTATTTCGCCACTGGCGCTACGTTCGACTTTCATTTCTGTCACTGGTAAGTAGCCTAATTTTGGCACGAATTCTTTTTGGAATGTCTCGGATAAAATGTAATCTAAAAAGGCTTGAACTTCTTTGGTTGGCGCACCTTTTGTATACATATGACCATAAGCCCAAATTTTCCAATCGTTCGTCTGAATATTTTCTGCTGTTGGCTCAACATTATCTAATGTTAAAGCTTGAATCGAATCATCCAGATAAGAAAGGGCCAAGTAACTAATCGCTCCTGGCGTTTCGGCAACCATTTTTTTTACGGTTCCAGAAGAATCTTGTTCTTGTGATTGAATGGCTTGCGCGCCATCTAAGCCCCATTTTTCAAAAGTGGCACGCGTCCCACTACCAGAGGCACGGTTGATGACTGCGATTTCGACATCATTTCCGCCAACTTCTTTCCAGTTCGTTACTTTCCCAGTAAAAATATCAATTAATTGTTCTTTACTTAAACCTTCCACACCCGCTTCTGGATTGGCCACTGGGGCCATTCCAACAACGGCCACTTGGAAATTCTCTAATTCATTGGCAGGTACGGCTTCTTTTTCTTCGGCAAAAACATCGGAATTCCCAATAGTTACCGCACCACTTGAAACTTGACTTAAGCCCGTTCCACTTCCACCACCTTGAACAGAGATATCATAATTACTATGTTCGGCCATAAAATTTGTTCCAGCCGCATCAACAAGCGGTTGCAACGCCGTTGAACCAACTGCGACAATTTTTACAGGTTCGTTACTTGTTCCTTCACTTTGAGAGCTGGTTCCTGCTTGAGCACAAGCTCCCAATAATAAGCCAAAACTTGCGACTAAAAAGCCAATTTTTTTCATTGTTTGTTTCCTCCTTCTTAAGTACAAGATTAGTTTAACAAGCAAATGTAAATTTACTTTTGACCAAACGTAAAGATTTCCCCGTATTTTGTAAAGAGATGGTAAAGATGACTACCACTAAAAAAGAATGGCTCCTTGCCACAATCGTTTGTTGACAAGGAGCCATTCTTTTTTATTTTTTTATAAATTTAAATATTTTTCTAAACGATTCATCGCGTCTGTTAAAGTTTCTAGACTAGCCGCATAGCTAATCCGAATGTAGCCTTCACCAGCTTGACCAAACGCGATACCTGGAATCACGGCTAGTTGGACTTTTTCAGCTAAATCGATACAAAAAGCCATTGAGTCTTGGAGATAGGCGGCTGGAATTTTGGCAAATACATAAAAAGCGCCAGATGGCTTAGCCACTTCAAAGCCAAATTGTGTCATTTTTTTAAACACGAAATCACGACGTTCTTGATAGGCTTTTTTCATTACTAACCCTTCATCAATCCCCGTTGTTAACGCAATATAAGCCGCTTTTTGTGAAATTGTGCTTGCAGCAGTAACTAAATATTGATGCACTTTAATAATCTCTTTTACGAGTTCTTCTGGTCCAAATATAAAACCGATGCGCCAACCAGTCATTGCATGTGACTTTGATAACCCGTTAATTAAAATCGTTTGTTTGGGCAAAAACTCGGCTATGGAGGTATGTGTTTCGCCATAAACTAACTCACTATAAATTTCGTCACTTACAACAAAAACATCATATTTTTTTAAGACATTCGCTAATGCAGCCACTTCCTCACGCAAATATGTCACACCGGTAGGATTGCTTGGATAATTTAAAATAACTACTTTGACTGCATCTCCGTGTTCTTTTAAGGCCGCTTCAAGTAGCTCTGGTGTTAACACAAAGCCCGTATGACTAGTATCAATATAGACGGGCGTGGCTTTTGCTAAAGTGATGACTGGTTCATAACCTGGATAAATGGGCGTAGGCATTAAGACTTTATCGCCCGCGGCTAACATACTAAATAAAGAAGCCGCAATGGCCTCCGTTCCTCCGACGGTCACAATCGCTTCTTTTTGCCAATCATACGTTACCCCATATTTTTTTTGGACAAAGGTACAAGCCGCTTCTCTTAATTCAGGCAAGCCCGACATCCCTGTATAATGGCTAAAGTTATCGGTAATCGCTTTTATTCCGGCTTCCTTCACAACTTCTGGCGTATCAAAGTCCGGTTCTCCAAGTGTCAATTTTAACATATTCGGAATCGCTGAAACCCGCTCATCAAATTGACGAATCAAAGATACCGCAATCTGATGAACTTGTGGATTTAAACGTTTTTGCAATGGATTCATAAAAAATAAGCCCCCTTAAAATGCTGATTGTTGCTATCTTACCATAAAATCGATTCAGATTAAAATTTTTTAATGATTTTTTCGCTATTTTCCCAATTTTATTTTGACTAGCAAAAAAAGTAACCCCTATTCCTAAATACAAGAATTGGGGTTACTTTTTTTATGCTTCATTTTCAACGAGATGGATTTTCTTAATAATCAATTTATCAAACAATTGACTTTGGTTGTCTGGTTCTCCAATCACTTCTGCTAGGATACTTCTGCCTTCGGGCTTCCCACGAAATTGGTAAAGCATCTTACCTGTTTCATTTAATTCGTGGAGCATTTCATTGACACCACCAAAGCCTGATTTTTTCGTAATAAAGCCTAAAGAAACGAGCTTTTCATCTAAGTTTTTAGCCGAAATGGAACTCCCTAGCACAATTTCTTTGCGAATCTGTCTAAAGAGTTCTTCCAAATACGGACTCATTTGCACGTTAACTTCAGGTATTGCTTCAGTTGTTCTTTCTTCCACTATTTCTTGGGCGGTTGCTTGGGTTTCGAGCGCAACCCGCTTTTCAAATAATTCTTGCAATAATGCTTCATATTGTTCTTGCGTCAACATTACTCCGGCCACTTTTTCCCGATTAAATACATAAACGCCCGTTTCTGCCTCTCTCGCTTGTTGGAAAACATCCATGGGTGATTTTTTCACTTCAGTAATGGAAGTTGTTGGCACTTCTAATTTTTTTAAAGGCATCTTTCTCCACTCCTTTTCAACAAAAATATTATACCATAATTATTTCATGGTGTTTGCTTGAATTGCGGAGTGTTGACATTGACACTGACCAGGAATACAATTGCAGGCAATCGTTTCAACGACTGTTTTTTTGGCTAAAATTTCTTGCAGTAAAGAAACGTCTTCTTGCGTGAGTGGAACTTCTTCAATCAATTGGGCCAAGGTACTTCCCATCTTTCTTGCACAAAGATGGCCAAAAAGTTCTTCGGTTGCTTGAGAGAAGACGTGATCTTCTGCCACCTTGGCCGAATAAATAAACTTTTTACCAATCTGGTCCGTTTTTAATGCCCCCTTTTTCACGAGGCGCCCAAGCAAAGTTTTAATCGTTGCCAATTTCCACTGCATTTTATCACCTAAAATTTGAGCGATTGTCAAAGCATCTACTTGGCCTTTCGTCCAAACAACGCGCATGATTTCCCATTCAGCATCGCTAATTCGAATCGTTTCTTCTATTTTTGTCATTTATCTAACAACCTTTCAATGAATCATCCTTTTTAGTTTACGTCCGTAATCTTAATTTGTCAAAAAAAAAGGTTGTGACCAAATGATTCAATTGTAAGAAATCAGCGACTACTGCTAGTGCGTTTGCTCGTCATCCATTAGGGACGGTGACTTTCTTTTATCACCGTCCCTAATAGATTCTTTCATTTAAAAAGTTACTTGATAAATTGTTTCTTGTTGGTAAGGTTTTTCTGGGTGCAACACCATATCCCCAAATTGTGGATATTTTTCTGTTCCGGGGATTGCTTGGGTTTCAATTGCCAAACTACCATGATTGGCTAGCCGTCCGGTTTTCATTTGAGCATTGGCTTCGTTTTCACCTGTTGTATATAAAATAACTGCTGGTGCGGTCGTAGTGACACTTAAACGAACTTTTTTATCTGGGCTTGTCAAAATTAAATCTTCTTCTT
>CAYNOA010000109.1:0-1119 GCA_964398695.1 uncultured Enterococcus sp.
AAATATTGCATTGGTATTGGTCATTGATTAAAAATGTTTCGCCCCAAGGATAACGTTCATACGTTTGGCCACCTTTAGCAGCAACTTCCCATTCTGCTTCAGTCGGGAGGCGTTTTTTGGCCCAGTGACAATAAGCAAGTGCGTCATTACGTGAAACTTGTACCACAGGATGATCCAAGCGCCCTGCTAGTGTCGAACCCGGGCCTTCTGGATGACGCCAGTTGGCTCCTTGGACGGCTTTCCACCAAGCTAAGTTTGGCACAGGGTGTTGATACTTTTCTTCAATTTCTTTTAAGAAATAAGCAAAAACAAAGGACCAACCGATGGCTTCGGCTTCCGTAACATAGCCTGTTGCTGCCACAAACTCGGCAAAATCGGCATTAGTTACGGTTGTGGCATCAATTAAAAAGGCCGGTAAGGTGACTTTGACTTGCGGTCCTTCACGATCACTCGCAAAGCCGGCTTCTTGCTCATTGGTGCCAATTAGGTATTCTCCACTTGGAATTTCAATCATTTCTTACCTCCTAATAAACGTAACGCTTCGTATTCAAAAATCAAATTATCCCGATGTGTTTGCATCCACTCGTGTAAAGCTTGGCGCATTTCAGCTAATTTTTCTTTGACTGCCAATTGATTGATTCGATTATTTAACTCGTAAGGGTCATTTTTTAAATCATAGAGTTCATCGATATCGCCACAGTTGAAGACATACTTCCAATCACCTTTTCGAATCATGCGCTGCGAAAATAATAAACTGCCAATACCGGAACACTCGGTCACAACGGTTTTGGGCCACGGAATCCTTTGTTTTTCGACTAAGGGGCGAAAAGATTGCCCATCGCGGTCGCGTTTTTCTTGTGGCACTCCAGCATAGTCTAAAATGGTTGAATAAATATCACAACTATTAATAAATTCCGTGACATGCTGGATTGTTTGACCTTTGGCTGCTTTCACAAATAACGGAATACTATTGGTTTCTTCATACATAAAAATGGCTTTATCACATAAACCGTCATGAATCCCTAAAGATTCTCCATGATCGGAGCTAAAAATTATGACGGTATTGTCGTATAAATCATTGTCTTTCAAGTAAGTCAGCAAGCGACCAATTTGGGCGTC
>CAYNOA010000109.1:1129-6579 GCA_964398695.1 uncultured Enterococcus sp.
CCCGCTAAATAGTGCTTTACAACCGGTTCGATTGTTGACCACTTTGTAAAGTTGCCACGCTTTACGTCATGCACGCGGGGCTTTTGTGAACCTTGCTCATGAAAATTGGGCCACGGAGCAATTGAAAGGTCTTCGTATAAACGCAACATCTCTTCTGGAACAAAATACGGTTCATGCGGCCCCCAAAAATTTAATTGAAAATACCAAGGAGAAGCCTTTTGCTGCATTTCATCAATAATTTCTTGTGCTCGTTCGACTAAATAATATTCAATCGTCGAAGCCACACCGGTCGTAATCACACCCGCTTGATGTTGTTGGTAAAAATCTTTAATGACGTGTTCAATTTTAAAGGCTCGTCCTTGTTCTTTTAAATAATTTTGAAATTGTGGATAATAGTGTCCGCCAAAACCATGACCTGGAAAGTCATCGCCGATATATCCGCGTGTCGTTGGTAAGGCATCGTTTTTTAATTCATATTCAGGAAAATGAATTTCCCCCATAAACTTTTGAATATAGGCGTCCTTTTTGACGTTTTCAACACCTGAACCTAGGTGCCATTTTCCGGTATAGCCGACTTGATAGCCAACCGATTGTAATTGGCGGCTTAACAATTCTGGCGCATCCGCGAGTTCTTGGACCATGTTGCCATAGTTATAAGAATTGGTTAACATACCATGGTGCATTGGATACAGCCCCGTTTGAAGCGAAGCCCGCGCCGGTGTACAAATGGGACAAGTCGCATAGGCCTGGTCAAAAACGGTCGCTTCTTGCGCGAGAGCATCCAAGTTAGGGGTAAAACATGGCAAGTTGCCATACGCACTTAAGGTATCTTTTCTTTGTTGGTCGGTTAAAATAAACAATATATTCGGTTGAATCAATATTTTTCATCCTCTCACTACTTTTTCAAAAAATCTAGAATCGCTTTCGTTTGTTTGACCGGTTTTAATTCTCCTTCAACAACGAAGCCTTCTTCGCGTTCAGTTAATTCTTTTATTAATATTTGACGTAAATTTTGGCACTCTTTTGTATTGATTGTATGTAAGTCATGACACTCATCAGGGTCACTTGATAAATGAAAGAGTTGTTCTTTGCCACTAATTGAATACCAAATGTACTTCCACTCATCGGTTAAAATCCACTGATTCGAATCTTCACCAAAACTATGTTCGCCATGTAAATAAGTCCTCGTTTGATAATCTGCTTTTGTTAAACACGGTTTGATTGAAATACCATCAATCCCCTCTACTCTTTCGCCCGTCGCAAAATCAACCAGCGAAGGCAAGACATCGCGTAACTCAACGATTTGATTGAGTTCATGAATTTCTCCTTTTAAAAAATTACCTGGGTCATAAACGAGAAAGGGAATATGGATGCTCCCTTGATAGGGATAGGCTTTCCGAAACAAATGATGGTCCCCTAGTTGATCGCCATGATCCGATAAAAAGACAATAATCGTTTCATAATCTAAGCGATGCTCCGTTAAAGCCATTAAAAAACGGCCAATTTGATGGTCAATTTGTGTAATCAAACCATAATAAGCAGCTCGCATCCGGTCAAGTTCACGTTTTTTCAAGCGCCCTTTTAAGGCAATGGTTGAATCGCTCGCTTCTTGCGTCAGCTCTTGGGCCCATTTGCCGATAGCGATTTCATTAAATTCTGAAATTAAATCTTGATACAAATTAAAATAATAAGTTGGTGGATTTAAAGGCGAATGCGGGCGCACATAAGACATTTTCAAGAAAAAAGGCAGGGTTGAATCGCGACGTTCTAAAAATTCAATCGATTTGCTTGTCACCCAATTCGTTGGATGTAACTCTTCTTCATACAACCACGGGCGAGCCACCCAAGAATTGCAGTCTAAGCCATCATCAATTAAATCCGCCGTACTGCCTTTTTTTTCTTTGAACCAACGCAAGTAGTCGTCACTGGCCACAAATTGATTTTGATAAGTCCCTTTTTGATTTCGCGAAGCATGTAAATAGCCGTCATGCAATTCAACGGCTTCAAAACCTAAGCGATTTCTTTCAGGATAAACATTCATTTTGCCAACGACTTGTGTTTGATAGCCACGCTTGGTCAACTCTTTCCCTAAAGTTATTTCATATGACCAGGGCACACCATCTTGATAACCGACACGCCCATGATGCGCCTGACTAAGGCCAGTTAATAAGGCCGCTCTAGAAGGAATACAGGTTGGGACGGCGGTATAGGCTTGTTTAAAGTTATAGCCTTGTTGCGCCATCATATCTAAATTGGGCGTTGAAATCACTGGATTGCCATTAGCACCAAGCGCATCAAAGCGCATTTGATCGACTACCATTAACACGATATTGGGTTTCTTCATCTTTGCTCGCTTCCTTTCTTACCTTTTAAAGTTAGCATCTCCCTTCTAATGAAACAATGGAAAATGCTGCTATTTGAACTGCAAAATTTTTTGTTGGAACAAAATACAAAATTTTCTTTAATTCCTTCTTTCTTAATGAAAAAAAGTTGAAAATATGCTATTCTTTTATCATGATAAAAAATTATTAGGAGGTACCTATGAACCAAGAAAATTTACAATTTTATACTGCCTTAGCCAAATTTTTAGGAAAAACACTAGGAACGCAATATGAAGTTATTTTACACGTTTTAGACTCAGGTAATTTCCATATTGCAGCAATTGAAAATAGCCATGTCAGCGGTCGTAGCTTAAATTCTCCAATCACTGGCTTTGCACTCGAGTTGATTCAATCTAAAAAACACCTAACCCAAGACTATGTTTTAAATTACAAAGCACAAACTATTAACGGTAAAAGTTTAAAAGGTTCCACTTTTTTTATTAAAGGAAAAAACGGGCGTTTGGAAGGAATGCTGTGCATTAATCAAGACACCAGTCGTTATGAAGAATTAGCGCAAGACATTTTAGCTTTAGCTAATCTTTCAAGTACTGCGCCGGCCACCATGCAATTCACTGAAGAAACCGTCACACCTGATTTAGTGGAAATATTAGATGACTCGATCGAAGGAATTGTTTACTCAATCGTCTCCCCTGAATTGCTTGACCAAAAAATTCTTTTAAGCAAAGAATTAAAAGTCGAAATTGTTCGTAATTTAAATGAAAAAGGCGTCTTTCAAATTAAAGGTGCGGTCGCTCGGGTTTCTGAAATTTTAAATATTTCCGAACCAAGTGTTTATCGTTACATTAAGATGGTCGAAGCCAGAGCTTAAAACAAGAAAAGAACACCACTTCTACTTTCATATAATAGAAGTGGTGTTCTTTTCTTATTCGCTTATTTTTTTATTTGTATCTTTTTTTATCCATCGATAACTCATTCCCATAAAAGCTATCCCTAATAAAATAATTCCTACTACGACTGGAAGTATTGTCACTCTTTCACCTGTTTTTGGTAAAATATTTTTTTTATTCTCTTTACTTGTCTTATCTATTTTACTAGAGGAGCTTAGATTGTTTGATTCTTTTGTTATACTCGATTCTGTTGTGTAGTCAGAATCATGCGTTCCTGTCGAACTCGTTGAATAATCTGTATTCGTTGATTCTTCCAGAACGCTCGATTCTGTTGTATTTTCTGAATCTTTTGGTTTTTCATCGCCTTTCGCTAATTCAAATACTGGGTATGCACTTGCAATTGATGTTTTCCCATCAAAAGACGCACCAATTTGAATTACCTTTTGACGGTCTTTCGCTTTATTTAATAATTCTTTTGCCGTTTCGGTTAGCGCCATTAAGCCATTTACGTTAATACTGCCATTTTCATAGCGCCCGATCATTCCTTCTTCTGTGCTCAACGATTGGAAGGCATCTTCTTTCATTTGAATACCAGATGAATTAAATGTGCCACTTTTTTCAATATCCCAATAATAATTCGAATCATTGATTACTTCACTTTCAGCTTGGCGAATTAAGTTTAATTGATCTTTAACTGAAGGGACACCGTTTGTGCGGAAAGATAAAATACCTTGCGCTAAAAAGGCGGTAGCCGAGTTAGAATTCGTATAAAAAGCGACATTATAAGAACCATTATTAAAAGAAGTGCTATTGAAAACTTTTATATCAGGGGCACTATTTGAGTCAATCCCTTTAGCCAAATTATTAAATGCCAAACTATTTTCTAGAATATGCCTACCTGGTAAAGAAGAACCACCCATTTTAAAACCGTTCCCATTTCCTTGTCGCCCAAGTGTATCTCCTGGAATAAATCCATTGCCATACGCAACCGAATTTTTTATCGTTACGGCACCAATTGATCCCGTCTCATTTTTGGCAAATAAGTCCCAACCATCATCTGCATTATGATAAGCAATACAACCATCAAACACATTCCCTTCACCAACCGTTAATTTTGCAGCAAAACCGTCTGCATCTTCAAAGCCAAAGTCCGCGTTATAATACGATGCGCTGTTTTTAATTTGATTATATGCTGGCCACAAACTTGGATTTTCAGTAGATAAGCCAGAAATTTGTAACCCGGTATTGCCATTTTTATAGGTCTCAATGTCTTCAAAAGTATTGTAACTACCTGAAATTTGAATCCCCTTTTGCATATCTTTTGTATTGGTTACTTGGATATTGCGGACATTCCAATAATTTGCCCAGTGAATAATCCCTGCGCTATTTTGCCCAAAATCAAAAATTGCTGGTTGATTTTCTTTTTCTGAAACAAGTGTAATTGGCTTATTTTCGGTACCATTGCTACTTCTTGGAATTTGAATTGGGGTAGTCATGGCATACGTACCGCCTTGTAAAACAATGGTTTGACCGGGTACCGCAAAATTGACAGCTGTCTGAATATCAAGGGGTTTTGCCACTGTTCCCTCGCCAGTTGCTGAACCTAAAGGAGTAACATAAATCGCATTTAATCCTTGTTTTTTATAATGAATCGTTTGTTTTAATACTTGTGTTTCACTATTTTCCATCGCTTGATATTCTCCAGGTTTAAAATCTGGATTTGGTACAAACGTTGCTTCAAGTGGATTTTCGCCTTCATTTAAAGCTAGTTGATAAGAAAATAACTCGTTTGCTCTGACGGATTGATTTTCAAACAAAACCTGCATTGTTTTTATATTTCTTACGCTTAACACACCGTCTGCATTGGCTGTAAAAGTAAAATCGTAATTGGATGCTCCCGTCGTTTGACTCGAAGTAATTTTTTGTTCAGGCGTAATCAACGTAATAGGGCGTTCCCCTGCTGCTTCGTCATCTGTAGGATTGGAATAACTCATCGTCATCTGACTAATGCTAATTGTCATATTGCGACTTGCTAAAAAACCTACATAAAGTTGATTTTCTTCTTGAATAAATAACTCTTCCCAATCATACATTGTTTCTTGTCCTAAAATCTGCCCTTCAGAACCATAATAAGTACAAATAAAGCCGGTATTCGTTTTTCGCATCCGAATATCAAAGGTTGTCAGCATTTCAAAACTAGGTACAATTTGATCTAGATCTT
>CAYNOA010000110.1:0-6562 GCA_964398695.1 uncultured Enterococcus sp.
ACTTGGAACGGTTGAGATTCGTTGATCCGCTTTTTCACCAAGCTTCATGATGGAGCCTTTCCCAAAGTTTTTTTCAATTTTTTTAAGTGCAGCATCTAAGGCTGCTTTACGATCATCTGCCACTATTTTGTTCCTCCTTGAAATTGGATTCTATGAATTAAATAATTTTTCGTTTTGTTTTAAGTACATTCCTATCATAGCGGTAAAAAAGAAAAAAAGCAAGAAAAACCGAACAGACATTCGTCTTATTTTAATAATTCGCGGCGCAACAAATCCAGTCCGGCCATGACCGCTCTTTGGCGAATGGCTTGGCGATTGCGAGGGAAGTGATATTTTTGACTGATTACCCCTTGCGCACTCGCCACCGCAATCCAAACCGTCCCCACGGCTTGACCTTCAAGGGTATCCGGCCCGGCCACACCACTAAAAGCGACTGCATAATCGGTTTGCACTTTTTTGCGGCCTAAAGTGGCCATTGCCTCCACACATTCGCGACTAACCGTGCCAAATTGTTCAATAATCGCGGGTGGCATCTCTAAAAAGGCTTCTTTTGTTGCAATGGCATAGGTTACAAAACCGCCAGGAAAAACTTGAGAAACACCCGCAACATCGCCCAGTGCGGCTTGAAAGGCTCCGGCCGTCAAACTTTCAATACCGGTTACGGTTTTCTTTTTTTCTTTTAACAAATCAACGACGACCTTGGCTAAAGAATTCTCTTCACCATAACCATAAAAATATTCGCCAACACGATCCAAAACTTGTTGTTCAAGTGCTAGTAATTGTTCTTGTCCGACACTCTCATCACTTGTTTTGACGGTTAAACGTAAGGTGACTTCATTGGGTTTGGCGTAAGGGGCAATAGTTGGATTTGTCTGGTTTTCAATTAAATCGGCCAGTTCTGTCACTAATTGCGACTCCCCAATGCCATAAAAACGTAAAACACGCGAAAACAACTGCGCATCTAATAAAAATTGTTGCCTCAGGAGTGGTCTAGCGGCCTGATAAAACATCGCTTTTAATTCACTAGGCGGGCCTGGTAAAAGCAAATAACTGACTTGTGTACTAGGATCGGTATAAAAAATCCCCACGGCTAACCCCCTTGGATTTTGTAAGGCGACGCCTTCTTTAAAACGTAAAACTTGTAGCAAGTTGTTTTCAGTCATCGGTTGTGCGCGCTGAGCAAAATACGCTAGTAACTGCGCGTGACCAGTTGCATCTTGTACTAGTGTTTGCCCAACATGCTCGGCTACGACTTGTTTCGTTAAATCATCTTTGGTTGGTCCTAGGCCACCACATAAAACGAGTAAATCACTGCGTTTTTCCGCCATTTTTAATTGTTCAAGCAAGCGTCCGCCGTTATCACCAACCACACTTTGATGGTAAACCTCAATGCCTAATCCGGCTAATTCTTTCGCTAAAAAAGTGGCATTGGTATTCACAACTTGACCAAGCAATAATTCTGTTCCCACTGCAATAATTTCTGCTTTCATTTGCTTTTTTCACCGCTCCTATTGATAAGATACCCTTTTTTTGCAAAATTATTTTAAAAAGCAGGAAAATACACCTTCGTATTTTCCTGCTTTAAAAATCAAGCCTTAGGGTCAATTTTTACTCGTATTTACATGGAACCTTTGAAGACATGACTATTTTTGACAAAATAATCCACCCCAGAATAAACCGTGGCAATTAAACAAAGATATAACATAATTTGATCAAGTGGCACGTTGAAAAGACTGAAAGGAATATTTTGGATTAAAAGCAAAATAATCGCTAGCATTTGAGTGGCTGTTTTAACCTTGCCTGGCCAAGCGGCGGCCATGACTTCACCATCTTCAACGAGTAATAAACGCAAGCCTGTCACGGCTAATTCACGACAAACAATCAGTGCCACCAGCCAAGCTGGAGCTTTGCCTAACTCAACTAACATGATAAAAGCCGTCATAACTAACATTTTATCGGCTAATGGATCAGCAAACTTGCCAAAATTCGTCACCAATCCGCGGGCACGGGCAATTTTACCATCAAGCCAATCAGTTATACTGGCAAGTGCAAAAATAATCGCTGCCACTAAGTGTGTCACAGCCAAAGTGGTTCCTCCCACGCTTAAAACACCCCAATCAAAAGGGACGGCCAAAATGACAATAAAAATGGGAATCATAAAAATTCGTAAAACCGTCAGTTGGTTTGGTAAATTCATCTTCTTACTCCTTTAATTTAAAAAATTAGGCGTTCGTTTGATAGGCAATGCTAAAATGCAATTCTTTGCGAATCGGTAAGGCATCTTCTTGGTTAAATTCAAGGGCTTGTCCGTTCATCGCAATGCCCATATTTTTACTTGCCCCAATAATAATTTGTGCTTGCGTTGTTCCAGCCGGCAAAGAATACGTTTTTTCTTCACCTTGAGAAAAAGCATATTGAAAAATCTCCTGGCCATCGACATAAACACCAATCCAACAACGATCACTTACACCCGTAAAGGTGAAGGTAATCGGATCTGTTGCCTCTTTCACGTCGACATTTATTTGATTTTGATTGCTTGGATTTGGCGTTAAGACTAGCGTCATTTCAGGTTTTTTGCTTGTCGAACTCGTTGTTGTTGAGCTTTCAACGGTGGTCGTTGAGCGACTTTCACTTGTTGAAGAACTGCTTATTCGATTAACAACTGCCATCGAATTTTGTTCAATCATTGGCGGCTTGTTTTTATCTTGCATCGAAGAATAAACGACAATTCCGATAATCCCAAGTCCAATTAACCCTAAAAGTATGGTTGGCAAATAATTCATCCAATCTTTTGTTGTTTGCGTATGTAGTTTGGCTCGTGAACCCTCGATTACTTCTGGTCGCGCTCGACGGGGTAAAGGCTCACCAAAGGTCGCTTCCCCTTCGTAAATCGCCACCAGTTGGTTGCCATCTTCTCCGACTACTTCAGCATATTGGCGTAGAAAGGTCCGAACGTAATATTCTCCTGGTAATAAGTGAAAAGCGCCTTTTTCAATCGCTTCTAAATAACGTTTTTGAATTTTTGATTTTTGTTGCAACTCATCTAGGCTAATGTTTTTCTTTAACCGAGCTTGCCGAAGTCTGTCACCAATTAAAATTTCGTTGCCCACTCGTAACTCTCTCCAGTCATCATTGAATTTCACTAAGGCAGTCAAAATCCGCTTGCTACCTCTTTTTCTTTCTTTAGGATACCATAAATCCCAATGAAATAAAGAGATTTTCCGCAAGCTACAACAAAATTTTAATCTTCTTTTACGATTGGTTCTAAGTAAAAACGACTAAAACGATTGGCATGAATCAATTGACGACCCGCGTTTTTAACTTGAGCTAAATCGATTTGTTGGATGACTTCTGGTAAATCAAACAAAGTCAAATCGCCAAACAAATCTTGCGTAAATTGATTGGCAATATATTCAAGTGAATTCAGCGATTGGAAATATTTGCCTAACATTTTTTTCTTAAGCAAGGCTAAATTTTCTTCATTTACTTCTGGGTCATTTTCAAAATTTAAAAGAATGGCTTGGATTTTTTCAACAAACACATCTGGGGTGTTTGTATCAGTGGCAAAATCCGCAAAATGGAAGGTGCGATCAAACGAAAACTCAAAACCAAACGTATCATCAATAATACCCGCTTGATACAATTCTAAATAGTTTTGACTCGTGTTGCCTAATAAAAGTTGTAGTAACAAATTTAAAGCCGTACGAAAGACCAGTTGTTCCGCTAGGGATTCAGGTAAATCCGCTTGAAAACCGCGTAACCCAAGTACCGCTTTTGTCCGCGTTACCGGCATTTGCAAGCGACTAAACGGAATGATTTCTTCGACAGTTTCTTCTGGGAACGCTCGTTCAATCGTTTTGATTTCACTAAAAGTTTTGTTACTTTGATTGGTTTTAATCCAGTCCATCACTGCTTTTGGATCAATGTCACCCACGACAAAAAGCGTCATATTACTTGGATGATAAAAGGTCTCGTAACAATGATACAAATCATCAGCGGTAATCGCATCAATGGAAGCCAGCGTGCCGGCAATATCAATGTGTAACGGATGTTTGGGGTATAAATTATTTAAAATGCCAAAAAATTGCCGCCAATTCGGGTCATCTTGATACATTTGAATTTCCTGACCGATAATGCCTTTTTCTTTATTGACTGTTTCCGGCGTAAAATACGGATCTTGTACAAAATCAATTAATGTCAGTAAATTTTGTTTCACTTGATTGGTCGTTGAAAATAAATAGCTCGTCCGCGTAAAACTGGTAAACGCATTGGCTGAGGCGCCTTGTTCGCCAAATTTTTGAAAGACATCACCGTCTTCTTTTTCAAACAATTTATGTTCTAAAAAGTGCGCAATCCCATCAGGCACTTGACTGAGCGAGGCGCCTTGATAACCAAAATGATTATCAATTGAACCATAATTCGTGCTAAACAAACCATACGTCTTATGAAAACCTTTTTTAGGTAATAAATAAACTTTTAAACCATTGGGTAAAACTTCTTCAAATAAGGTCTCGTTAATTGTTGCGTAATGTTTTTTATTCATTATTTTTATCTCCATCTAAAAAGAAAATTGCTTGTAGCTGAATTTGTTGGGCGATTGCTTGGACTTGCTCTTTTGTGACCGCATCAATGGCTAATAAAACTTCCTCATCGCTTAATTGCGTCTGTGGTAAGAGGCTTTCATGATAGGCCGTTTCAATTAAGGCTTGCGGATTGTCTAAAGATAGTAAAAACTGATTTTTTAACATCGCTTGCGTTTGCTTCAATTCCTCATCACTGATTGCGCCTACTTGTAAGGCAGTTAATTGCTCGGTAATCAGTGCCAATACCTTGTCTTTATTTTGGGGGTCAATCCCCGTTTGAACGGATAAAAAACCACGGAATAAATCGACACTACTCGATGCATAATAAGCCAAACTGGCCTTTTCACGGACATTCATAAAGAGCTTGGAGTGCGGGAATCCACCAAATAAACCATTAAAAACCGTTAAAGCAAAACGCTCAGGGATTTGATCATAGTACACTTTCGTCGCGTAACCTAAGTTTAATTTCCCTTGTAAAACCGCTTCAACTTGACGGGCTTCTTGCACTTCAGGGATTAACGCTTGGGTATAAAAAGGCTGTAGCGGCATACGTTTCGTCACTGGAAATTCAAGTTGTTGTATCTCTGCTAAAACTTGGGCTTGCGTAATGTCTCCGACCACAAAAATATCGATTTGATCTTGCGCTAACATCGCTTGGTGAGCCAAAACAAGAGTTTCATTCGTTAAAAGACCAATTTCATTGACATCACTAAAACTTGGTGTTTTTTGATCTTCATTTTGACCAAAATATAATTCTTGTAGCTTTAGCGAAGCCAAGGTTTGCTTGTCTTCATAAAGACTCGCTAAATAAGCTTGTAGGTTGTTTTTTTCTAACTCAAAGAGCTCTTCATTAAAGCGGCCCTCTTCGATATGCGGATAAAAAAGAACTTCATGTAAAAATTGAATGGCTTCAGAAAAAAGAGTCGGTTGCTTTAAATATTTTCCATTCACAATCGTCATACCGACATTGATTTGGTGCATCTGACCACGTTTACTCACATTTAGGCCAAAACTCGCTCCATAAAGCTCAGCTAATTTGGCACTCAAAGCCGTTTGGGTGGGATAATTTAGTGTACTGGTTTCAAGTAAACTCGTTAATAAGGTTCGTTGGGCTGCGGCCTTTTTCGTGTGTGGGGTTGAAAAACGGAAATAAATACGGATGGTTTTATATTTCTCCGTCGTGATGACCTTTAAATTAATACCTGGTTGTAATTGAATAGCCATAGATGGACTCCTTTACTCAAATAATTATCATTACTTCCAATTATAGCATAGCTCGTTTCATTTCTTCTTTTTTTTGTGGCGACAAGTAAAGGCTTTTTATTTCAAAAAATAAAAACAAAACGTTATACTAAATTTAACCACAAAAGGAGGACTGACTAATGAAAAAAATGGGAAAAGAGTTTAAAGAATTTTTAATCCGAGGCGATGCCTTGAACTTAGCCGTTGGGGTAGTTATTGGGGGCGCCTTTACCGCTATCGTGAATAGTTTAGTGACTGCTTTGATTACCCCCTTAATTGAATTATTTATTTCTTTATTTGTTCAGCGCGGCGACAAGCTTGATGAGGCTTTAGACATCCTCAATGTCACGGTTAACGGTGTCACCTTTAATTTTAGCCTCGTCATTAGTGCCATTATTACTTTCATCATTACTGGTTTTGTTTTATTCTTAATTGTGAAAGCCGCCAATCATACCAAAGATTCTTTAGCAAAAAAAGAAGCTCAAACAGCGATTGCCTCTGATCCAACCGCCGAAGATTACTTAAAAGAAATTCGCGACTTATTACAAGCACAAGCAACCAAAGAGGCGGATAAAAAATAATACCCTGAAAACGAAATAAAAAAACTCGGACAACTAGCTGGTTTGTCCGAGTTTTTATTTGACTTTATCCTTAAACGGCTTCACTTAAAAATTCAATTTCAACTGTTTTTGTAAGAATATCTGAATAACTATAAGATACTCTTTCAAAAGAGTTTT
>CAYNOA010000111.1:0-6422 GCA_964398695.1 uncultured Enterococcus sp.
CTCTGGACTATTCGCGTAATCCGCGCAATTAAAAACAATTAATTTTTTATCAAGTCCAATAATTTGTCTTTCTTGTGCGTACTGAAACATACTATGCGCAAAATGTGTTTTCCCCGAACCCGTTGGCCCTGTGATCAAACAATCTAGCCCTTTAGGCGGATACAAAACAGCCGCTTTGGCTTGTTCAACAGCATTTTTTAAACTACTTTGATTCCCAAGATGGTAGCTGAGGACTGGCAGAATGTTGATGCAAAACTTCTGCTTCAACGGAAGAAGGAGTATTTTGTAATTGATACCGTACGGGGCGTCCGACTAATTTTATCATCAGCCCTTTTCGAACAAATTCGTTTAAGTCTTTACTTACATTGGAACGTTGTAAAGAAAGTTCTTCCGCAATTTCTTGCGTTGTAAACAATTGGTTTTCACTATTCAAACGAATTTGTTCGAGTATAAAGTCATATATTGATTGTTGGCGTTTAGTCATCCCCACTTTGCTCCCCCCTTTTCTTTAAGTATAACGATATTTTAATTTTTTTCCAATAATAGCATTAATTTAAGCAGAAGAAAAAAATAACTAGCCTAAGCCTCGTCCAAAATCAGAAGCGCTCCCAGTAATTTTGGTAACACTAAGTTTCTCATAAGAATAGCCATAAAATAAATATCAACACACAAAGCAACCATAAAAATTTCTGACTCCCTGATACATCCAGGATGAAAAAAGCAAAGACAATTGAAAAGTGAATTAATTATATTATTTTTTAGATTAACGTATTCAATAATTTATCTCAAAATATAAAAAAGCTCAAAACCCAATCATATCAAAGGTTTTGAGCTATCATTTCTTAAGCTTCTACTGCTACTGGATAAACGGATACTTGTTTTCTGTCGCGGCCTTTACGTTCGAAACGTACCACACCGTCAACTTTTGCATATAAAGTATCATCGCCACCGATACCAACGTTTAATCCTGGATGGATTTTAGTTCCACGTTGGCGGTAAAGGATTGAACCACCTGTAACTGTTTGACCATCAGCACGTTTAGCGCCTAAACGTTTTGATTGAGAGTCACGACCGTTAGAAGTCGAACCTCCACCTTTTTTGTGAGCGAAGAATTGTAAATTCATTTTCATCAACATCAGATGCACCTCCTATTGTTTCGTTAAAGTTTGGATTTCGATAAATTGATTGTTTTCTTTTTGAACGTCTTGAAGTCCTAATAACAAATTCTCAAGTAAAATTTGAGTAATATTGGTTTGTTCTTGCGTTAGATGGCTTGGAATTTCAACAAAAAGTTGTCCTCCATTAACTTCATCGGCTTCAATCATCGGTTTCACTCCTGCTAAAGAATCAATTCCGTTTACGGCATTAATCGCTAAAGCTGAAACTGCTGCACAAACAATATCGCTCCCATATTCTCCTGCATTTGCATGGCCGCTTAATTCAAATGATTTAATTCGACCAGACTCATTTCGTTTAAATGTTCCTTTAATCATCGTTTTTCCTATTCTGTAATTGATTATGCGTTAATCGCATTAATAACTACTTTAGTGTATGGTTGACGATGACCTTGTTTACGGTGAGAACCTTTTTTCGGTTTGTATTTGAAAGTAACCACTTTCTTTTGTTTCCCGTGTTTTTCAACTGTTCCTTCAACAGTTGCACCTGCAACAGTTGGAGCACCTACTTTAGTTGTTTCTCCACCAACTAAGATTACTTCGTCAAAAGTTACTGTTTCGCCAGCTTCTACGTTTAATTTTTCAACGTAAATTGCTTGACCTACTTCAACTTTCACTTGTTTACCACCAGTTTTGATAATTGCGTACATGCTATCAAGCACCTCCTTATAATATAGACTTAGACTCGCCATCCTAAGTGACTTTCGTGCTTAAAAACTTATTCTGTGCGGTTGTAGCTGTGGAGTCCACAATTACAACAATCCTATTTTAGCAAAAAGTTATTTCTTCGTCAACAAGAAATTAGCCATCCTTCCAAAAACTTTATGCCTTTACCTTTCGTTTCCAGTAACAAAGAAACTGCCTAGCCGTGTTTTTTGTTCTGGTTATGCCCAGTAAGTTGGTATTCTTGCTTCGTAGGCCGTGATTTTATCGGCTTCAAAAAGGGTTTCCCCAATTTCATCCAAACCATTTACCAGTCGGTGTTTCCAACTACTATCAATCGCAAAAGCAAAAGTATGGTCTAAAGCTTTGACGACTTGATTGGGCAAGTCTACCGTCACAGGTGTTTCCGCCGTAATTTTAGCCAGTTCGGCAATCTCCGCTTTAGTTAAAACGATTGGCAAAAGCCCATTTTTCACCGCATTCATATAAAAAATATCACTAAAACTTTCGGCAATAACCGTTTTAAAGCCATAATCCATTAAAGCCCACGCCGCGTGTTCACGCGAAGAACCTGAACCAAAGTTTTCCCCACTGACTAAAATAGTCGCTCCTTGGTATTGTGCTTCGTTTAAAATAAAATCAGGATTTAAACTGCGATCTCTTAAGTAACGCCAATCATCAAATAAAAATTCGCCAAAACCCGTTTTTTCAATTCGCTTTAAATACGTTTTTGGAATAATTTGATCCGTATCCACGTTGTCATTCATAAAAGGAACCGATTTTCCTTGATAAATCGTAAAAGCTTCCATTTAAATTCCCTCCTTAATCACTTCACGGACATCCACAAATTGGCCATGAATCGCAGCCAAAGCAGCCATCGCCGGGCTACATAAGTGTGTGCGCGCATTTTTCCCTTGACGACCGACAAAGTTTCGATTTGACGTTGACGCACAGTGAATAAATTCCGGGACTTTATCCGGGTTCATCCCTAGACACATCGAACAGCCGGGTTCACGCCATTCAAAACCAGCAGCAATAAAGACTTGATCCAAGCCAATTTTTTCAGCCGCCTGACGAACTGGTCTTGAACCTGGTACGACAATCGCAGTTACGCCCTCTTTGACTTTTTTCCCGTGAATAAAACGAGCTGCCTCTTCTAAATCAGACAAGCGTCCGTTCGTACACGAGCCAATAAAGACATATTCAATCGGAATATCGGCCGCCTTTTGCCCCGGGTGTAAATCCATGTATTCATAGGCTTGGCGATCATTGTGGTCTTTAATTTCTGGAAAGACATCTTCAATTGAAATGCCCATTTCTGGGTTTGTTCCCCAAGTGACATACGGAGCGAGTTGATCTGCATCTAAAGTCAATATTTTGTCAAAGGCCCGCTCATCGTCCGTATAAAGTTCTTGCCAATCTTTTAACGCGGCTGCAAAATCCTGAGGTGCGTATTCGCGACCTTTTACATAAGCAAACGTCTTTTCATCTGGCGCCATCATCCCGATTTTTGCGCCCCCTTCAATCGACATATTACAAATCGTCATCCGCTCTTCCATGGATAAAGCCGATACCGTTTCACCATAAAATTCGACGGCATACCCCACCCCAAAGTCAACGCCATAGGTCGCAATCAACGCTAAAATAATATCTTTCGCATAAACGCCCGGTTTTAAAGACCCAGTAATTTTAACGCCCATACGTTTTGGTTTCTTTTGCCATAAACATTGCGTCGCCAAAACATGTTCCACTTCACTCGTTCCAATCCCAAACGCAATCGCCCCAAACGCGCCGTGTGTAGCGGTATGGGAGTCACCACACACAATCGTCTTGCCCGGTTGGGTTAACCCAACTTCAGGGCCGACCATATGCACAATCCCTTGACGCTCGGAACCGTTATCGCAAAGCTCAATCCCAAACTCTTCACAGTTTTTTCGCAGGGTGTCCATTTGTTTTTTCGAAACTAAATCGGTAATGGTAAAAATATCTTGGGTAGGGACGTTGTGGTCCATGGTCCCAAACGTTTTATCCGGACGACGAACGCGACGCCCGGCTAGTCGTAGCCCTTCAAAGGCTTGTGGAGAAGTCACTTCATGAATCATTTGTAAATCAATATATAACAATTGCGCTTCGCCTTCATCGCCTGTAACGACATGACGCTCCCAAACTTTATCAAATAAGGTTTTACTCATTGGTACCCGCTCCTTTTTTAAGATAGTCAATTACTTTATCGGTAAACTCGCTTGTCGTTGCTTGCCCACCTAAATCGGTCGTTAAAATACCGGCTTCCATCACTTTAAAGCAAGCTTCTTCAATCGCAGCAGCTATTTCGATTTGCTCAAAAGACTCTCGTAGCATCATCGCCGCCGATAAAATCATGGAAACCGGATTGGCAAGATTTTTACCCGCGATATCTGGCGCCGAGCCATGAATGGGTTCGTATAAGGCGACACCAGAAACGCCATAACTAGCACTTGGCAAGACCCCTAAAGTTCCTGGCAAGACCGATGCCTCATCACTTAAAATATCGCCAAACAAGTTTTCTGTCACAATTACATCAAAGTCAGTTGGGTTTTGGATGATTTTCATCGCCGCTGAATCGACGTATTGATGGGTTAACGTACAGTCTGGAAATTCTAAAGCAACTGCTTCTGCCACTTGCCGCCAGAGCTTACTTGTGGCCAAAACATTGGCTTTATCTACTGATAAGACCTTTTTCTTTCTCGTTTGCGCGATTTTAAACGCTTGACGAACAATCCGTTTGATTTCATCCACCTGGTAACGATTCGTATCATAGGCTTCTTCCTCACCTAAATGTCGAGGTTCTCCAAAATAAATGCCACTCGTTAACTCACGAACAATGATAAAATCGGTCCCACGAACAATGGCTTCTTTCACTGGCGATAATGGGAGTAAGACTTCAGGCACTTGGATTGGGCGAATATTGGCAAATAAATTCAAAGCTTTACGTAAAGCCAGTAAGCCCATTTCTGGTGTGTTTTCAGCTTTTTCCCATTTAGGACCACCAATCGCGCCAAGTAAAATCGCATCGGCTTGTTGACAGGCCCTTAAAGTTTCTTCTGGTAGTGGTGCGCCTTTTTGATCAATTCCGGCACCCCCAAAAGCATAGTCTGTCCATTCAAAGTCTGTAGCCGCTTGCCCCAGTGCTACTTCCATCACTCTTAGTGCGCTAGCGCTAATTTCTGGTCCAATGCCATCTCCCGCTAAAACAACAATTTTCTTTTTCATTTATCTTCCTCACTTTTCTTTAATTGAGTACTTGCTTGAATATACGCTTTTGCTGAAGCTTGCAAGACATCAAAATCAATGCCGACGCCACTTGCTTGTGCTGCTTTATTTTCAGATTCTAAAGTCACATACACTTCTGCTTGCGCGTCTTCGCCACTAGTAATCGCTGAAAGCTCATAACTAATCAAGAGTGGTTTTTGATTGTAAATTTGATCAATGGCATTGTAGATACCTTGGATACTTCCTGGGCCAATCGCTGAAGCGGTCTGCACTTGACCTTGTTCGTCTTCAATTGAAACAATCGCACCTTGTAAACCATTTGAGACATATTGTAATTGAAGGGCTTTTAGCTGACACTCTAGCGATTCTTGGCGTAATTGATCCGCGACAAGCGCAATTAAATCTGCATCCGTGATTTGTTTTTTCTTATCTGCCAGTTGTTTAAAGGTCGCAAATAACTCTTTAATTTCTTCATTACTTAATTGATAACCTAATTCTTGCATTTTAGTCGCAAAGGCATGGCGACCCGACAACTTGCCTAAAGGTAAAGCATTCGTTTTAACCCCAACTAATTGTGGCGTAATAATTTCGTAAGTCTCTGGATTTTTTAAAACCCCGTCTTGATGAATGCCCGATTCATGAGCATAGGCATTGCCACCAATTACGGCTTTGTTTTTTGGTACATTCATCCCAGATAAGCGTGCCACCATATCACTGGTTTTTTTCGTTTCTTTCAAAACAATTTTTGTTTGCGCAGGATAAAAATCTTTACGAATCTGTAAGGCTACCGCCACTTCTTCTAAAGCGGTATTCCCCGCCCGCTCGCCAATCCCATTGACGGCCCCTTCAACTCGACGCGCCCCGTTTTCAATCGCGGCTAACGCATTGGCTGTCGCCATGCCTAAATCATCATGGCAATGCGAAGAGAAGATAATTTCTTCTTCACTGTGGATATTTTGTGTTAAATAAGCAAACAAGGCCCCATATTCTGTTGGATTTGAAAAACCAACGGTATCTGGCACATTAATAATCGTTGCACCCGCATCAATCGCCGTTTGAACCGCCTCAAGTAAAAACTCCTTGCGCGTGCGTGTCGCATCTTCCGGCGAGAATTGAACTTTTTCAAATAAGGTTCGCGCATAACGAACATGTTCTTTAATCGAAGCCAAGACTTCTTCTGGTGACATTTTTAATTTATCCCGCATATGAATGTCACTGGTTGCTAAAAACACGTGAATTTGCGGGTATTTCGCCAAATGTAAGGCTTCATAAGCGCGATCAATGTCTTTTTTTTGACAACGAGCCAACCCAACGACCCATGCTTTTTCAATCACT
>CAYNOA010000112.1:0-6396 GCA_964398695.1 uncultured Enterococcus sp.
ATGTAGTTTGGCTTCTTCTAATTCGACAGATTTATCATCACGATAAAGCGTAATGTCTAGTTCACCTACTGGCACTTCTATACTCTCTAATTCTTTTAAGCGCTGAGCAATTCTTTCAGCAATAAAAATCCCACGTGTCTTAATCCCGATTAAAACAACATTTTCAATTCCTTGGTAGCGTTCAATAATTTCATACGTAATTCGCGTGATGGCTCGTTTCATAGTGACGCCATCAATCACTTCTTTTGTGGTCATTTTAGTCTCTCCTTTATTTTTTTCGTAAAAAAAACTCCTACCCGTGATAGGTAGGAGTGTTAAGGTCTAAGTCTACAGTTCACCCTACAAAAAGGGTACAACAATATGCTCTTAATGATTCAAAGAAGCTTATTCGCAAATAAGGATTTGAATCGCCACTTCCTTCTTAGCCTCACGGGACTAACTTAAAGGATTTCTATTTATTTACTTGATTGAATACACTATACCGTTTTTTTTTAATAAAATCAATTATTTTCACGTAATTTTTTTAAAGTTTCTTCAAAAAGTGTTGGCAGCGGTGCTTCAAAGACTAATGCTTCGCCAGTTCTCGGATGGGTAAAACCGAGCATCTTTGCGTGTAGAAATTGGCCTTTTCCAGGTAATGTTTTTTTAGGGCCGTAGACTGGATCGCCTGCTAAAGGAAAACCAATATATTGCATATGAACACGGATTTGATGCGTTCGCCCAGTTTCTAATTGCAACTCGATTAAAGTAAAGTCTTGAAAACGTTCCAATACTGTAAAATGAGTCACGGCCGGCTTGCCTTCTGCACTAACGGCTTGTTTTTTTCGATTGACCTTAGAGCGTCCAATCGGTGCATTAATGGTTCCTTTCTCATGGGAAATATTACCATGAACTAAAGCAATGTATTTACGCAACGAGGTTTTATCTTTTAATTGTTGCGCCAATGATTCGTGTGCAAAGTCACTTTTAGCTACCATCAATAGCCCAGACGTATCTTTATCAATTCGATGAACAATTCCTGGACGAATGACGTCGTTAATGGTGGAAAGATTTTTCAAATGATAGAGCAAGGCATTGACTAGCGTGCCATTGGGGTGACCAGCAGAAGGATGAACAACCATGCCTTGCGGTTTATTCACAACGGCTAGCTCATCGTCTTCATAGATAATTTCTAAGGGAATGTTTTCAGCCACTACATCAAGTATTTCAGGTTCAGGAATACGAATTTCAATTTCTTCACCCGCCACAACTTTATGTTTGGCTTTAATTGGTTTTCCAGCAACAAGGACGGCGCCTTCTTTTAACCATTGCTGAATTTGCGAACGACTATATTCTGGTAGTCGTTCGGACAAAACTTTATCCGCTCGCCCGATTTCTGTTGTAATTTTAACTTTAATTTGATTTTCCATGTTTAATCCCTTTCAACTTCTCTTCAAAAAGCGTGTAAATAAAAATACAAGCAACGCCGATAAACAATGACACATCCGCCACATTAAAAATAGGGAAGGTCATAAATTCAGTTTGGAACATATCAACCACATAACCCAAGCGCATCCGATCAATAAAATTCCCAAGCGCTCCGGCTAGAACTAGCGATAACCCGAATGGCAATAGCCAAAACTCTCTATGATATTTAAATAATAAAAAAGTAACTCCCACGCACGCAATGATGGTTACGATAAAGAAGAACCACATCTGTCCTTCAAAAATACTCCAAGCAGCACCCGTATTGTGAATTTGCGTTAAAGACAAAACAGATGGAATAAAACTGCGCGTTTCTTGGTAATCAATGTTGCTGACTACCCAAAATTTCACCCACTGGTCAACACCTACAAAAAAAGCACTAATCAAAAAATAAATTGCTAACATAACTTCACTCTTTTCCTAATCATTCAAAATATCTCTTGGTCGAATAATGCCCTGTAATGAACCCGAAGACTGCCCATTTTCAGTAATTAAAATAGCTTCTAACAGCGCATTATTTTTAAACATCGATTCTGCTCTGGAAATCGAACAATGAACGGATACAAACTGATAATTAGCCGGCTTACCATCGGCTATAATTAAATCACCCGCCGTTTTATTATGCAAATAAATATTGCCACCTAAACTTTCTTTGGCAACCCAATAACCAATCCCACGCAAGGTAATTAAACCAATAAATCGGCCATGGTCATATAAGGGAAATTGCGAATAACGTTTTTTGGCAACAATTTGTAATAACTCAGCTAAAGGCATGGTTTGTTCAAACCCCGTTACATGTTTTTTAAAACGAGGTAAGACTAGTTCAGGCTGCATGATTTCTTTTTCAATTAGAGTAATCCGGTAAACAATCCACTGATTTGGTTCGGCAATTACAAAGTCTTCGCCGACTTGCTCGTGCACAATGGCATTTCGTAATTGAGAAATTTGCAATAAATCATCCTCATATTTATTTATCGGTAAATCTTCGCGTCTCGATAGATGCCGAACCATTTGACCAAATCCCATATTTCTCGGGTTGCCTAATTCTTCTTTCATCCATTTCTCAATCCGATTAAAACTAGTTAAAAAGGTTTTTGCTTGTTGTCCCACAACGGCTCACCTCATTCATATTGATTATATTTTTTTTCGTGACAAATAATTTTACCAGCATAAGTCGCTGTTAGCACTGAGAACACTTTGTCTCTTTCTTTTTTTTTAAATAAGATAACGATTTTTTGTTGTTGGAGAGAAATAAGGATAGCATTTTCGAACAAATCGATTTGGTCACACTCTTGACTCGTAAATTTTCGATTTTTCCAAAATCGACTATAAGAAAGTAGATGTCCTTTGTCCGTAAATTGAAAAAATCGGCGGTGATCAAAATATAAAAAGAAAAGAAAAATAACGAAAACAATCAGTGCCTTCCAGTTGAAACCTGCCTTTTCTAAACTAAAAATAAGCGCTAAAAATAAAAAACTATAAGCGAATGACCAATAAATTATGGCATACGATAGTTCAAGGCGCCAATAAAATTTATCCTTCATTTATTCTTTTGAATTACTCCTTTCTTCAGTATAATAGTTAAATAGACAAATACATTCTAGGAGAAAATTTATGATTAAAGCTTATATTGATGCAGCGACAAAAGGTAATCCCGGTCCTAGTGCAGGCGGGATTGTCCTAGTGGGAGAAAATCTTTATCTTCAAAAATCCATTCCACTTCCGATACTAACGAATCACCAAGCCGAATTTGCGACTTTTGTTGCGTTATTAGATGACCTAACCGACCAACAAAAAACAAACGAAATGATTGTCGCTTACACCGATAGTAAAATTCTAGCAGAAACAATTAAAAAGAACTATACTAAAAACCCCGATTTCCAAAATTATTTACTCGAAATCCAAAAAAAATTACAACTATTTCCAAATTTATATTTACGTTGGATTCCCGAAAGCCAAAATAAAGGCGCTGATAACTTAGCCAAGCAAGGCTTAAAAAAACAATTACAAAAGCGTTCCTAAAGAATCGGTGACATTAAACGAGAAAAACTCTGTTTAATACGCAAACGCCGAGGTTGTTGCGCAATCATCGCATCGGTTAATAAAATCGATTGTTGCATATCCGCTTCAAAAATTTGACTTAGTTGTTGATTTAACTGTTTATTATAAGCAAAAGCATTCACTTCAAAATTTAAAGCGTAACTACGAATATCTTGATTGGCCGTTCCAAAAGAAGATAAATAATCGTCCATTAAGACCACTTTTGCGTGTAAAAAACCGCCATGGTAAATATAAATTTTCACCCCATGCTGATGTAAGAAATTAGCATAGTATTGCGTCGCCCGATAAATAAAGGGATGATCAGGCATGCAAGGAATCATAATCCGTACATCAATCCCTGAGCGAACAGCAATTAGTATTGCTTCGATCATTGAATCATCTGGAATCAAATACGGTGTCTGAAACCAAACGCGTTTTTTAGCGCCCAATAACATTTTGATAAAGCTACCTTTTAAAATTTGCAGATCATCTTCGGGTCCATCCGCTACAACGTGAATACTTACACTCTCAGTTTTTGCAGGTTCGATTATTTTAAAATCGTTCAGATCATAAGGCAGTCGTCGATTTTGTTTTAAAGCCGAAACGTTCCAATCCCGTAAAAAGATTTCTTGAAAGCCATAGGAAGCAGTCCCAACAATTCGAAAGTGTGTATCTCGCCAAAAACCAAATTTTTTGGTAATGGTTAAATATTGGTCGCCAACATTGAAACCGCCTGTCCAACTAATTGCGCCATCAATGACTACGATTTTTCGATGCAGATGATAATTCAAGCGAGTCTTCCGGATAAACTTATGTGCAGTGATAAACGGCAAGACTTCGCCACCGCTTTCGATTAAAGGTTTAAAAAACTTCAAGCGAATATCACCGCCAAATGGATCAAAGAGTACACGAACTTTCAGGCCTTCTTTGGCTTTTTTAACCAAAACTGCCAAAAAGGCATTGCCAATCTGATCATTAAAGATTGCATAATACTCAATATGAATGGTTTCTTTTGCTTCTTCTAAATCTTTAAATAATCGATCAAATTTTTCTTGTCCATCGGTAATTACTTCGACTTGATTCCCTTTTGTCAAAATGGTTCCTTCTTGACTATTTAAAAAGTTTTTTAAAAGACTTGAGTTTGGACAGTCTAAATGTGCCTCGACGTTTTGATTTTGCTTTTCAATCCGTGCGTTAATATTGGCTAGTTGATTGTTTTTTTCCGCAGCATAGCGTCGAATGATTTCTCGATCAATACCACGTCCGGCAAAAAGATACAAAAAGAAGCCGATACCTGGCAAGAAAATCAAAGCAAACATCCATGCAAACACACTAGAAATTGAACGTGGTCGATGAAAAACGGTATATAAAGCAATCAAGGTGTTAACCACAAAAAGAACGATAATAAATTGCCAAATAATATGAAAGTCTTTAAAAAAACTCATCCTTATCGCCTCCGTTTTGTAAATATTCAAATTTCCCACTTAAATAAAAGAGAGAAATAAATGACGTAGAAATTCTGGTTCATTTCACGATAAAAACCTACACTTATTTAAAAGTCAGCAAATAATTTCTTTATAGAAAGTAACGTAAGATTAAAAGTAAAAGTGCTACTTGTCAACGCGTTAATTCTATTTTATCTTTTATTCATTGATGTTTCAAATGATAACAATAAAACGAGCACCAAATCCTCTAAAAAGGTTCAGGGAGGATTTAGTGCTCATTATACAACTAAACTATGCTTGCAACCAATTCGTAACGGCTGCTAGCGCATTCGGGATGCCAGCTGGATTTTTCCCACCCGCTTGTGCCATATCCGGACGACCGCCACCGCCACCGCCTACTAGCGGGGCGATTGCTTTAATTAAGTCTCCTGCTTTTAGGCCTTTAGCGACAGCTGTTGGACTTGCTGCTACAAGCAAGCTCACTTTGTCTTGAACGGCTGTTGCTAAAACCAATAAGTCTGAAAGTTCTTTTTGTTTCCATTGATCAGCTAATTGACGCAATTGATTCATATCTTTAACAGCGACTTGTGCCGCAATATAAGTCGTTCCATTGCTTTCTTGCACGTCTTTGAAAATATCGACTGCTTGTTGATTAGCTAACTGACTTAAAAGTTGTTCATTTTCTTTTTGTAAATCGCGTAATTGTAATTGTAATTGTTCCACTTTATGAACCACTTCTTTAAGTTGCGTAGATTTAACAATTTGGGCAATTTCAAGAAGTTGCGTTTCTTCATTATGTAGCAATTCATAAGCTTCTTTACTTGTTACCGCTTCAATTCGACGCACACCTGCTCCGATTCCTGATTCTGAAACAATTTTGAATAAGCCAATATTTTCAGTATTTGTCACGTGATTTCCACCACATAATTCAACAGACCAACCATCCACGTTCACCACGCGCACATCATGACCATATTTTTCACCAAATAAAGCCATTGCGCCCATTTTCTTGGCAGTTTCAAGATTGGTTTCAATTGTGGTGACTGGTAAAGCCTCCCAAATTTTTTCTTCAACTATTCTTTCCATTTGAGCTAACTCATCGGCTGTGACTTGACCAAAATGCGTGAAGTCAAAACGTAAGTACTCTGAAGTCACGAGTGAACCTGCTTGATTTGCATGTTCTCCTAACACTTCTTTTAGCGCACGGTGTAATAAGTGTGTTGCTGTATGGTTTTTGATTACACCATTATGATAGGTTGCATCAACTTGAAGTGTGTAGATTTCACCCACTGTTAATGGTTTTAACAACGTCACTTGGTGTAAATGCTGACCGTTTGGTGCTCTTTTCACATCGGTTACTTTTGCTACTAGTCGCCCATCTTGATTTAAAATAACGCCTTTATCAGCAATTTGTCCACCCATTTCTGCATAAAATGGCGTTTGTGCA
>CAYNOA010000113.1:0-6385 GCA_964398695.1 uncultured Enterococcus sp.
CGTTTTTTGCCCCTTCGACCATGCGATAAAACGAATCATTATGAAAAAACAGTTGCGAAATAAAAAAATCTGCCCCAGCCGCTTGTTTGGCTTTTAAATGATCAAAATTTTCCTGATCGCTCGCTTGTTCGATATGGCCTTCTGGGTAACAAGCTGCTGCAATTGAGAAATCGCCTGCTTGTTTGGCAAAAGCAATCAAGTCTTTGGCCAAGGGAAAATCAGACAAGCATGTTTGATCGGTTTCGGGTAAATCACCACGTAAGACTAATAAGTTTTCAATGCCTGCTGCTTTAATCTCGGCTAGAATCGTCTGTAGTTCGGTTTTAGCTTTACCGATACAGGTTAAGTGATGAAGCACTTCAATTCCTTGTGTTTCTTTGATTATTTGCGCAATTTCTAAGGTCTGATTATTCACCGACGTTCCACCGGCACCATATGTAACACTAATGTAAGCCGGTTGAATGGTTTTGACTTGGTCAAGCATCGTTTGAAGGGTGTGTAAACCACTTTCTTTCTTTGGTGGAAAGACTTCTAGCGAGATAATGGGTTCGTTTTTTTCATATAATTGATGGAGTTTCATACCAACCGTCCTTTGAATTTTTACTAAGTGTAACATAAATTGACAGAAAATACAGACAAAATAAAAAATGCACAAGTAAGGCAGAATTCCGGGTGGCTGTTGAAGTAGTTGGCTAATTATTTCTAGCGATGGGGTTGCAATAATTAACAAAGTTCCCAAAATAATCATAAAAATCGGTCATCCGCAAATCGTAAGTAACCATAATGGGTGAATTAGTGAAAGTAAATAACCTTGGGCGTTTTCTTGCTGTGCGCATTTTTCTGATGCACACCATTTATACTGACTTGACGACTCTGGGTAGAGGGACCTGGTATCAAGTGCGGATTTTTAGTCAGCAATATTTGATGGTAAGTGTCTGACCTTTTATTGATTGGCACAATCGGCAAGTGGTGCGTGGTGGAAAAAAGAGTGGTTTTATTATTTTTATTCGGACAATTTTAAGTGAAAACCGCTGGCTCTTTTTGAGTCAGTTGCTTTTATTTTTTTAGTTCATGTTATAATCAAGACGGCAATAAAAGTGCAAAAATCTAGATAAAAAAGGTGGGTGAGTCAATGAAAAAACCTCAAAAAAGTTCCGTACACCCTGAAAAAGTCAAGCCGAATTTACCCGTTGAACTGGCCCCCTATGTCGATTTATATCCTGAAAATAAACGGCGACCAGTGAATAAAATACTCTTTTGCGACGACTATTTTCAATTAACCTATCATTTGAAAGAAAAGCGCCTACAAATTACTTCGCGTGGGGATCTAGTCTATTCGGCGATTCCTTACGATACGGGGCGCTCTTATATCCAACAAGCCGCCGTTCAATATTTACTGCATCCAGTAGAAGTTAGTCAATATATCGAACGCCATGAACCCAACGTGCGTAAATATTTAGCATTGAGTCTTTTGCAAGTGAGTCAACAAGTATTTGCCGAAGATTCATTTGAGGTCAGCCAAGCCTATCAAGCCATTTTTCAAGAGCCACTCCTTGAAATTCAAGTTTTAGGGCGCTTACTACAACACGATGAAACCGGCCCCTTATCCGCCAACTTAGCCGGGAAATTTTTAGCGAGTGAAAATACAAAAACCGGTATTGCCGGTTACGTCTTCGCGTATTTAAATTTTCTTTTAAAGCTGACGCCGCTTTTACCGATTGCGACAAATGGCAAAACGATTGAATTCCTAGCGCCACTTGAAGCCAACACGAGTGCTAAGTTCTTGCCTCAGACTTTGAGCATGCATTCGGATGTAACACACGCTTTAGCCTTATTACCGCAAGTTGGTCAATCCGGCGCACGCTTATCCTTACCGGCTGCCAATCCGTCGGCCGTCCCTTTACTTCGTTCACAATTTGGCAAGGAACTCGCAGCCGTACGGAAAAATTACGTGGCGCATAGTATCAAACCGGCGAAATTAGAAGGGTATTTCGAAAAAGTTTTAACCAATGAAAATCCGAATTTGATCAATGTGGTTTCTGATTTGCATTTGACCCATGGACCAATTCCTTTTAGCAATCAACATTTCAATGTACTTGCCGGTGATTTGACCGATGCACCAATCACGAGTGCCACCCTTGCTGGCATTTATGTTTTGGGTAATCATGAGCTTGTGGCGGCGTTACCGACTGAAAATTCGAGTCCAGCCGAGTGGGAAAAATGGGCCCCATTTGAAAAATTTGAATGGTTTCAACGGCTATTAACAGCTCCCGCAGATGCTTGGTATTTGCTACCAATGGGGGATCACGCGTTTTATCAAGTGGTACAAACTACCTTGCAACCAAGATTTCCCCACTTGCATCTTTTGCACAATCAAAGTTTCGTTCACGAAGGCATTCGTTATATCGGCTTAACCATTCCCGTGGCTTTTGTTCAGAAGAAAAAAGCTTTGCAACGCTTTATTTTGCAGACCTTAATCAGACTACTTGGCGACGATAGACAAACACCAACCGTGATTTTTTCACATGCGCCTTTGTTTAATGAACTCAGTCGTCTATCACCTAGAAGTCAGGCCTATGATCCAGACTATTCCTGTAGTGAAGAAGGAATTGCGGCTTTATTTCAACAATACGCTCTTATCGGTGTGATTCATGGCCATCACCACATCCCCGCGTCTTTTGGTCGCTACAAAATGGTTGAGTTTGCCGGGAAAGAATTATTTGTCGTTTGTTCGATTTATTCAGAAATGAATACAGGATTTGAGTTAAAAGAGTTATTAGCAAAACTAGAATAATCACCCCACGACAACGCACAAACTGTTATTTATCAATTTGTGCGTATTTTTAACAAACGCCAAAATCAAATTGGGCTTTAGCTAACGTTCAAATAAATTTTATGATTCTATCGTTCCATTCTAACAAATGTAAGCGCTTATGTTATAATTGTATTAAGTCATTAACAAACGTCAAAAATTTAATTTTTATGAATAACAATCGTAATGAACGTTAGAAAAAGTCAAAAAACAAATAGAAAAAGTGAGGTGAGGAAATGGAACAAAGAAGAATCGGTTTTACCGAAACGGTGCTACGTGACGCGCATCAAAGTTTGATGGCGACCCGCATGCCACTAACGGACATGTTGCCGATGTTACCGGTGTTAGATGCGATTGGCTTTGATTCCATTGAGTGTTGGGGTGGGGCGACGTTTGATGCTTGTATTCGCTTTTTAGGGGAAGACCCGTGGGAAAGATTGCGAAAAATGAAACAAGCGATGCCCAAAACGCCCTTACAAATGTTGTTGCGTGGTCAAAATTTATTGGGTTATCGGCACTATGCCGATGATGTCGTAGAAAAATTTGTGGAGCGCTCGGCCGAAAATGGAATTGATATTTTCCGAATTTTCGATGCCTTAAACGATGTACGAAATTTGGAAACTTCTTTAAAAGCCGTAAAAAAAACCGGAAAAGAAGCCCAATTAGTGATTGCCTATACTATTAGTCCGGTGCACACGCTTGATTATTACGTCAACTTAGCACAAGAAATGGAAGCAATGGGCGCTGATTCCCTTTGCTTAAAAGATATGGCTGGGATTTTGACCCCGGCAGTGGGCAGTCAACTGGTGCGTCGTTTGAAAGAAAGGCTACATATTCCGTTAATCATTCATACCCACTGTACGAGCGGGGTGGGTGCGATGACTTACCAAGCGCTAGTCGCAGCAGGAGCAGATCGCATTGATACCGCCCTTTCCCCTTTTAGTGAAGGCACGAGCCAACCCCCAACCGAGTCGCTGGCGATTGCTTTTAAAGAAATGGGTTATCAAGTGGATTTAGATTTAGAAAAATTAGCAGTGGCGGCTAATTATTTCCGTCAATTAAAAGATCGGTATTTAGCGCAAGGCTTACTCGACCCTAAAATGTTGTCGCCAGATCCAAGAGCCTTAATTTACCAAGTACCAGGTGGGATGTTATCCAATATGTATGGCCAATTAAAAGAAGCCAATGCGCTAGATAAATATGAAGAAGTACTAAAAGAAGTCCCGCGCGTGCGCAAAGATTTAGGTTACCCACCACTGGTCACACCGCTGAGTCAGATGGTTGGTACCCAAGCGGCCATGAATGTGATTACGGGTCAGGCTTACAAAATGGTTTCCAATGAAATTAAAGCCTATTTAGCCGGAGAATATGGGCGTTCACCCGTACCGATTGACGCCGATTTTCGCCATTTGATTATTGGCGATCATTCGGTGATGACCGATCGTCCAGCCAATCACTTAGCGCCGGAGTTTCAACAGTTAACAGCGGAAATTGGTCCACTGGCTCAAACAGAAGAAGATGTTTTAATTTATGCCTTATTCCCACAAGTCGGGAAACAATTTTTAGAAAAAAGACAACAAGCCCCGATTTTAACACCAGCAGAGACAGTTATTCAAGTAACGGGTCTTTTTTAGCGTATTTAAAAAAAGCAGAAAGAAAGGTGAAGGCGATGCAATATTCATTGATGGAAGTTTTGACCTTGACGATTTTTTCAATTACGGCTGTTTTCCTTGTCTTGCTTGGTTTAATGGCCTTAATGATGTTAAGCGCAAAAATCTTTGGAGGCAAAGAAACGAACTCACCCCCAAAACCCCAAGTTGCGGTGGCCTTAACGGATCAAGCCTTATTTCAAGCCGATCCTTTAGCCAAAGTCGCAGCTATCGTAGCTTTAGCCCAAGCTAGCGAAGAAAACGAGGGCAAAACCTTCAAAATTAAACAAATCAAAAAAATCGATTAGGTGAAAGGGGAAGAAAAAATGACCATTAAAAAATATGCAGTGACGGTTGATGGGCAGACTTATCAAGTCACACTGGAAGAATTAACCGATACACAAGCAAAAGCACCACACCAGTCAACGGCGCCTGCCAACCCATCATCAACGAAAAATAAGCACCCGGTTTTAGCGCCCATGGCGGGGACCATTTTAGAAATTTCCGTAAAAGTCGGTGAAACAGTCAAAAAAGGCGAGACCTTGTGCGTCTTAGAAGCGATGAAGATGGAAAATCAAATTGTGGCGCCGGTCGATGGCGTCGTTTTAAGTGTACATGTCACCAAAGATCAAGCCGTGGAGTCCAATCAGTTACTCGTCGTGATTTAGGAGGGGAGAGCGTATGAGTGAGATCATCCAGCAAATCATCGAAACATCGGGTATTGCGAACTTAACGTTTAATAATGCCTTTATGATTTTTCTTGCCTGTTTATTTTTATATTTAGGAATTAAAAAACAATATGAACCATACTTAATGATTCCGATTGCTTTTGGCATTTTACTGGTGAATTTACCACTAGCCGATATGATGGTGAGTCAAACAAGTGCAAACCCCGGCGGCTTGCTTTATTATTTATATCAAGGAACCACGCTGGGGATTTATCCGCCACTCATTTTCTTGTGTTTAGGTGCGGCAACGGATTTTGGTCCCTTATTAGCCAATCCTCAAACAATTTTACTGGGCGGAGCGGGCCAACTTGGGATTTTTGTCGCGTTTTTTTTAGCGATTGTTTTAGGGATGTCGCCGCAAGAAGCTGCTTCAATCGGGATTATTGGGGGCGCCGATGGTCCAACGGCGATTTTTTTAACGACGCGTCTAGCACCCGAGCTGTTACCACCGATTGCCTTGGCGGCCTATTCCTATATGGCACTCGTTCCAATTATTCAACCGCCAATTATTCGTTTGTTAACGACCAAAAAAGAACGTCAAGTTGAAATGGCCCAAATCCGTCAAGTCAGTCAAAAAGAAAAAATTATTTTTCCGATTGTGGTGACCATCTTTGTGAGTTTACTAGTGCCCAGTGCCACGACGCTCATTAGCATGTTAATGTTAGGGAATCTGATTCGTGAGAGTAAATTGGTGCCAAAATTAGCGGATACTTTGCAAAATTCGATGATGTATATGATTACGATTTTACTAGGGATGACCGTTGGCGCCAAAGCAGACGGCGATTTATTCTTATCAGCTACGACTTTAAAAATTATTTTCTTAGGTTTAGTTGCTTTTTCAGTGGGAACAGCAGGCGGCGTTTTATTAGGCAAAGTGATGTATCGTTTAAGTGGCGGCAAAATTAACCCGATGATTGGTGCTGCCGGCGTTTCAGCGGTTCCAATGGCTGCCCGAGTGGTCCAAATCGAAGGCCAAAAAGAAAATCCCAATAACTATTTACTCATGCATGCGATGGGGCCAAACGTCGCAGGAGTGATTGGATCGGCGATTGCAGCGGGCATTTTACTGGCGTTTTTCTCTTAAGAAATAAAAAAATAGAAAAGAGGTTGAGTTTTGGAATATCTTGAATTAAATACAGGGATTAAAATCCCAGTCATCGGGAGTGGCACCAATACTTTTGGAAAAGAAAATCGTG
>CAYNOA010000114.1:0-5493 GCA_964398695.1 uncultured Enterococcus sp.
GGTGTTGCCGTCGCTATTGAGAAATTTATTTTATAAAAAAAAAAAAAAACAGAATCTAGCGAGTTTTTCTCGAAGATTCTGTTTTTTTTTTCGTTAATGCTTGTTTTTTATTAGCCACTGCTCAACTGCCCATTGATGACTACCTCTTTTTAGTAATTTTAACGCTTCTGTCGGGGTCACCCAAACCAGTTGATTCGTCTTTTCAGTTGGTTCAGCTATTTTTTTCCAAGCGACCACTTCATAAAAATAACCAGGGTGGTAAAAATAAGTTTGACGATGCCGGGAGTGAAAATATTCAACCGCTTCACCAAAATAAGTGGTCACATCCACTTCAAACCCTAATTCTTCTAACATTTCGCGCTGAATCGCTTCAAGATGATTTTCACCAGCTTCAATCTCTCCTCCTGGTAAAAAATAGGCACCATTCGGGGCTTGAACCAATATAATCTTGTCTTTATTGATTTGCGGAACGACAACGTAAGCGCCACGACGCGTTTGATAAGCTTGATTCATTTCTTTTTTTCCAAAAGTTGGGATAAGCATGGTGAACCTCCAAAGGTTTTCTTTTATATTAACGAATCCTTAGTGATTAAACAAGTAAAATTCATCAAATTGCCACTAATTTATTAGCAATCAAATTTCTATCAACAAAAAAATGCTTATGTTATGATAAATATAGCAACTCGAAAGGATGATGAATTCTATGAAAATGGCTCACACTTGTGTCCGTGTTAAAGATTTAACTGCTTCACTGGATTTTTACCAAAAAGCTTTTGGTTTTGAAGAAAGCCGTCGCCGTGATTTTCCTGAAGCAAAATTCACATTGGTTTACTTAACTTTACCTGGCGATGACTATGAATTAGAACTAACTTATAACTATGATCACCCGGGTTATGATTTAGGAAATGGTTATGGCCATATTGCGATTGCAACCGATGATGTGGCGGCTTTACATGAAAAACATAAAGCAGCTGGATTTGAAGTAACTGACTTAAAAGGGCTTCCTGGTGTCCCTCCTTCTTATTACTTTATTATTGATCCAGATGGTTATAAAGTCGAAGTGATTCGTTCACGCTAACTTCTTAGCACCTTTAAAGAAAGCTCCTATGGCATTCAAATTAAATGCCATAGGAGCTTTTTAGGCTTCAAAAAAAGCTAGAATTTCTTGATAGACTTTTTCTCGTTCGATCTCGTTTAAAACTTCATGTTTCATATTCATTATTTCTTCCATGGTCACATTGCAATAGCCGATTTTCTCTAATGTTCTTTTAGTATCAGTGAGTCCTTTTTGGCCACCAGTAATTTTCTCATCTTCTGAGCCACTAATACTTAAAATAGGTAGACTTGGCTTTTGACAAGTATATTTTTCAATTTGTTTGAGCTGATAAGCTCCTTGCCAAATCGTATAGACACCAAGGTTATCATAACCTGCTAGCATCATCGGATCGTTTTTCACTCTTTCTAATTGTTCTTGATCATAAGTCAGCCAATCAAAGTCTTCTGAACCAAAACCAGATAGTTTCTTAATTAACCAAGAATGACTTTTTTCGCCTACATAACGATTGGCAAACTGCGCTAAATTGATCCCTAAGGGTGCTAAATTTTGATAACAAACGGTCCCCGTTAAAAGTAATTTTTCAATTTTATGATCATGTTGTTGCAAATAATTCCGGGCTAAGATGGAGCCAAATGAATGCCCATATAAATAAACGGGTAAATCTGGGTATTGTTCTTGAATAAAATCAGTAATATTGACTTGATCTTCAACCATTCGCTCAACACCCGGCATGTGTCCAAGAGGAAATTGAGCGTTCACCGATTCTCCATGGCCACGATTATCACTTATCACAACGATATAGCCATTTTCAGCCAAATAATCGGCAAAATCTTGGTAACGATTTTTATGTTCTAAGATGCCATGAACAATCTGGACCAGGGCTTTAGGTTTTTGACTCCTATCTCGTGTCATTGTTATCGCAAGCGGCAGTCCGTCACTACTCACTAAAAACAAATCACGCTTATAGGGAGAAGATTTTGTTTTCGCTTGAACTATCTCCTTGACTTCAACTGCTTCATTACGAAATAACAGATAGGTCAAAGCCAGTCCAGCCCCGGCTAAACCCAATGCCATTAACGTTTTACTTCGTTTCTTTTTCATGCGTCTTGCCTTTCTAACGTTTATTTTTTTGATATTTCATTAACGAAAATGATTGCTTCAAGGCGGCCCAGATTCCATTATCATTGTAAATCAAAACGTTCGCTTTATACATTCTAGATGAAAGCATTACTAATAAAAGAATACTTATAACAAGTAAGCCTAATGATAGAAGAACTTCAGCAGTAGGAGCCAAACCATAAGCTAACCGAATAGGCATCGTGTAAGAAGATAAAAATGGGATATAAGAACTAATTTTAACGACGAGGTGGTCGGGGCTATTGGCTCCAAGCGTTAACCCAATCATGTAACCGGCGAGCGAAAGGTAAGTAACCGGTAAAATCGCTTTGCTCACATCCTCTACTTTACTTACTAAAGAACCACAAAGGGCGGCTAAAACCGCGTAAATAAATACACCAAAAAGTAAGTAAATTAAAGTATAGCCTAAAAAGCCACTCAAGATTGTCGTTAATGGATACTCACTTAAAAAACTTTGAACAAGTGGGTTTTCTTTTAACCAAATAAAACTAATCCCTATCCCCACCCCGTAAACAATCAATTGGGTTAAAGCCACCAGTAAAATACCTGTTAGTTTCCCATAAAAATGCATTTTAGCAGAAACACTAGATAAAATAACTTCCATAATCCGCGTGCCTTTTTCTGAAGCGATTTCTTGGGCGATAATGCTCGCATACGTAATAATAAAAAAGAACAAAATAATTGTACTGGCAAAGCTTAAAATCATTCGAACGGCGCTCAAATCTCTTCCAGTTTCAATTTCCCCGTTTTGAGAAAAAGTCACTGCTTTGGTTTCTAGCAAAGCTCCTTGGTTTAATTGAAGAACTTCTTCGTTAGTCAAACCAAGTTGCGTCGCACGAATTTTCGTTTGCAGCTGATTTAGCTGTTGTTGAATCATGAAAACAAGGGATTGTGAAAGACTCTCTTTACTTAACAATTCCGCTTTAATCGTCTGGCCTTCACTCGTTATCAACAATAATCCAGTAATTTTTTGTTCTTTTAATTCTTTTTCGCCTTTTGTTTGTGAGTCAATGATGGCAAATGAAGGATTGATGTCTTGCCAAGCGGCCGTAACGGACGCCTCTTGAGCGGTAATCACCACCCCAATTTTATCTGAATCTGTCGGTGTTTGGGCCATCTTTCCAATGAAATAAAAAATCCCAACCGCGATAAAAGGAATGAGCAACATAATTAAAAAAGAAAGTGATTTGACATTTTTCTTATAAACATCTTTCGTAATAATCCAATATTTAGCCATTGACTTCCCCTGCTTTCAATTTAAAAATTTCTTCGAGCGTTGGCGGTTGTTGATTAAACATTGGGATATATCCATTTTTTGTTGCTTGAGTAAAAATCATTTCGCCAACTTCTGGTGTTGTCAGCGTCAATTCAAAACTACCATCTTCTTTTTTTATGACGTTTTTAACGCCAGCAAAACTGGTAAGTTCTTCTTGAGTTAAACTCGATTCAATAAATAATTTGATGCGGCCAAAGGATTGACGAATTTCATGGACAACACCATTTAGAACCGTTTGACCATTTTTCAACATGACGAGATGGTCACAAATTTTTTCCACGTGATCCATGTTATGACTTGAAAAGATAATACAAGAACCACTTGCTTTTAACGAAAGAATGCCTGCTTTTAAAAGTTCCGCATTCACTGGATCGAGCCCACTAAAGGGTTCGTCTAAGATAATCAATTTTGGTTCATGAATCAAAGTAGAAATTAGCTGCACTTTTTGTTGATTACCTTTGGATAACGTTTTGACTTTATCTGTTTTCTTCCCTTTCACCTGAAAACGATCCATCCACTCATCAATTTTTGGTTCAATCTCTTTTTTCGTTTTTCCTCTTAATTGAGCAAAATAAAGTAATTGATCTTGAATTGAAATTTTAGGATATAAGCCTCTTTCTTCCGGCAAATACCCGATAATATCGCGTTCTTTTTCGCCGATTTTTTGCCCATTCCAACGAATTTCTCCTTGATCTGCCATCAAAAAATCTAAAATCAAACGAAAGGTCGTCGTCTTCCCCGCTCCGTTTTGCCCAATCAAACCTAAAATGGTCCCTGGCTTAATTTGAAAAGACAAATCGTCCACCGCACGATAATCCCCGAAACTTTTGGTTAAGTGTTTTACCTCTAACATCTTTTCCCCTCCCTTTTTTATACTATTAATTATAACACGATTTTTTTATTGCGGTCCTCCATCTTGAGGCGGATTCGTCGCCGCTTGTTGTAGTACCTCATAGACGTTTTGGGCGACTTTACTTGGCAACCCAATGGCGGCGAGCTCAGAAACACTGGCTTGTTGGATATTTTTTAATGATTTAAATTCTTTGAGGAGCAATTTTTTTCGTTTTGGACCCAATCCGTCAATTCCGTCTAACTTCGAAGCAAAACTCGTTTTACTCCGCAATTGGCGATGAAAAGTAATCGCAAAACGGTGAACTTCTTCCTGGATACGTTGGAGTAAAAAGAATTCCATTGAATTTCTTTTTAAAGGAACAACCGTTAACGGTTCGCCAAATAACAATTCACTTGTTTTATGTTTGTCATTTTTGGCTAATCCCGCCACTGGTAAATCAATTCCTAATTGATTACTTAATACATCTCGAGCGACTTCAACTTGGCCTTTTCCCCCATCAATCACGACTAAATCAGGCAGTGGTAATCCGTCTTTTAACACCCGAGAATACCGACGATAAATTACTTCAGCCATCGAAGCATAGTCATCGGGTCCTTTGACCGTTTTAATTTTGTATTTACGGTATTCATTACGTGCAGGTTTACCATCTACAAAAACCACCATGGCAGAAACCGGGTTTGTGCCCATCGTATTGGAGTTATCAAAGGCTTCAATTCGGACAGGGGTTGGAATTTGGAGGACATCGCCTAATTTTTGAATTGCACCTAAAGTTCTTTCTTCTTTTCTTTCGATCAGTTGGAATTTTTCTGCTAAGGCAATTTTGGCATTTTTATTGGCTAGTTCCACGAGTTTTTTCTTTTCGCCCCGTTGCGGTTGGATGATTTTAGTTGCCACAAGTGCTTCCACACTTAAGCGATCAATCTCTTTAGGAATTAAAATTTCTTTTGGAATAAAGTGCTCATTTTTTTGATAAAATTGGCCAATATAAGTTAAGAAATCTTCAACGGCTTCATTATAAAAAGGGAAAATTGAAACGTCTCTTTCGATTAATTTTCCTTGACGGACAAAAAAGACTTGTACACACATCCAGCCTTTATCAATGGCATAACCAAAAACATCACGATTCACAAAATCAGCTTTGGTCATCTTCTGCTTAGTCATAATCGTTTC